>JAEDMH010000163.1 GCA_016303095.1 Lentisphaeria bacterium
GTGTTGAAGCGTCAGTGTCTATGAGCATTCCATTAGTTTTTGGTTAGGGGTTTTGCCGCCCCCGTCGTTTGTCTTACGGTAGGTGCCGTGACAGGAATCTAGAGCCCAAGTCACGGCAGGAATCTTCCGTAACGACAAACGAGATATGCTTCTTTCTTTATTTCACGTGTTTGGCGGCCTTGCCATTTTCATGTATGGCATGAAACTCATGAGCGACGGTCTCCACCATTCGGCGGGGGATCGGATGCGTTCCATCCTCAAGGTATTCTCCGCCAACCGCTTTGTGGCGATCCTCTCCGGGGCGGTTGTCACCAGCGTCATTCAGTCCTCTAGCGCCAGCACCGTGATGGTCATTGGCTTTGTGAACGCCGGTCTTCTCACCCTGGTGCAATCCATCGGCATTATATTCGGAGCCAACATTGGCACCACCATCACCGCCCAGCTGGTGGCCTTCAACATCCAATGGCTGGTGATGCCCGCCCTGTTTCTGGGGATGCTGCTATGGCTTCAGAAGGGTCGCGCCCTCTCCTTCTGGGGGCTGACCATCATGGGGTTCGGCTTCTTGTTCCTGGGACTGAACATGATGAGCGGGGAATTGAAGGAGTTGAGCAAGCTTCCCTCCTTCATGAAGGCCTTTCAGCTCTTCTCCTGTCCTCCGGAGCATGGCATCATTCCGCCGGGAGCGGCCCTGGGAGCCATTGGCGTAGGCATGGCGGCCACCTTCCTCGTCCAAAGCAGTTCTGCGGCCAGCGGGGTCATCATCGCCTTGGCCTTCAACGGCATGATTGACCTTTACACCGCGGTGGCCCTGGTCATGGGCTCCAACATCGGCACCACCATCACCGCCCAGCTGGCCGCCCTCCCCGCGAATCGGGTGGCCAAGCAGGCGGCCATGGCCCACACCCTCTTCAACCTCATCGGCGTCATCCTGACCTTCGCC
Organism: Lentisphaeria bacterium; assembly: GCA_016303095.1. Classification (GTDB taxonomy): domain Bacteria; phylum Verrucomicrobiota; class Lentisphaeria; order Oligosphaerales; family Oligosphaeraceae; genus UBA1724. The sequence continues at coordinate 941 of JAEDMH010000163.1, forward strand.
AGCTTCTACGTCGTCATCCAGGGAAAACCCCTCTTCTTCTTCTGCCTGGAAAAACTCTGCGGAAACGCTCCTCTCCCCCGGCAAATCGCCAACGCCCACACCCTCTTCAATCTGGCCACCACCCTGATCCTCATCCCCATCATCCCCATGCTGGCCCGCCTTTGCGAGGCCATTCTCCCCGCCAAGGCCGACGAAATCCAATACCGTCGGCTGGAACCCCATCTCCTCCAGAATCCGGCCATCGCCCTCACCCAGACCACCGCGGCCTTGCGCTCCATGCTGAAGAACGCCTGCGCCATGGCGGACGCGGCCCTCCGGATCTATGGCCACAACGATGAGAAGAACCGGAAGATTCTCCGTCAGCTTTCCGAGCGGGAGGAGGATGTGGATCACCGGCAGGCGGACATCGCCGAATACCTGGCCCAGATGATGCAGAAAGAACTCTCTCCCGCCCAGGCGGAGATCGTCCCCCTCCTTCTCCATTGCTCCAACGATGCCGAGCGCATCGGCGATCACGCCAGCCGCATTCAGGACATCATGCATCACATTCAGGACAAGGGGATTCGGTTCAGCGAGGCGGCCACCCGGGAATATGACCTCCTCCTTCAGGAATGGGAGGAGCATGTCCAGCGAGTGATCTCCCTGCTGGAGGACAATCGGCCAGAGAAGATTCAGCAGGCCATCATGGCCCGGAGCCGTCTCCACGAACACTTCACGGCCTCGGAGCAGGAGCACATGGCCCGCATCGCCCAGGGCACCTGCCACCCGGAAGTGGGCATGGCCTTTCTGGAACTCCTCACCGAAATGCGGAAACTCCTCCGCCATCTCTCCAATATCACCGACAGAGCGGGACAGCTCTACGTGAGACCCCGCCCCGCCGCCCCTCTCCCCGGTGATGTCACCCGGGAACTCTCCCCCGCCTGATCCCCACCCATGCCTGCGAAGACACCCCGACTCCTCATCATCGAAGATGACGAAACCATCCGGGAACTGCTCTCCATGACCCTGGCGGCCGAGGGGTACGCCCAGATCTACACCGCCGCCGACGGGGCGGAAGGCCTGGCGCAAATCCGGAAGTGCCATCCCGACCTGATTCTCCTGGATCTTATGCTCCCCGAGGTGGATGGACTGACCATTTGCCAAATGGTCAAATCCGCCCCCGAGACCCGGCATATCCCCATCATCATGCTCACCGCCAAAAGCACGGAGGCGGATATCATCCGGGGACTGGACATGGGAGCCAGCGACTATGTCACCAAGCCCTTCAACCGCAAGGTGCTTCTCGCCCGCATCCGCACCCAGCTCCGCAGCCGGGAGGAGCAGGGAGAGCAGGACATTTACGAATACGGCCCCCTGAAGTTGGATTGCCGACAGCATCTGGCCACCTTGGATGGCACGCCCCTGGAAGTCACCGCGGGAGAGTTCGCCCTCCTCCATCTGCTGCTGGCCCATCCGGGACAGGTCTTCACCCGCACCCAGATTGTCACCCAGACCAAAGGGGGGAATTATCCCGTCACCGAGCGTTCCATTGACGTGCAGATGGTGAACCTCCGCCGGAAGCTGGGCCCCCTGGGCAATCCCATCGAGACGGTCCGTGGAGTAGGCTACCGTCTGAAGAACCGGGAGACCCCATGAGCCCACGAAAAGAAGGGGATATTCGGCTCTTCGCCCTGCCCGCCCTGCTCCTGGGCCTTCTGCTCTTCTTTGCCGGACTGCTCTATTGGCAGATGGCCGCCTTTCAGCAGGGCATCCGCCATGAAACTCTCTCCAGCATCCAGGAAGAAAGCGAACTGCTCCGCAGCTTGATGACCCCCCTCTTGGCGGAACATCGCCTCCAGGAGGCACGGCGCATCTGCGACACCTTCACCCGGGACTCCCTCCGGCTGACGCTGATTCGGGAGGACGGCACTGTGGTGGCCGACTCCACCCGCCATGATCCCGAAGCCTTGGACAACCACCTCCTTCGCCAGGAAGTCCAACGGGCCCTCCAGGGAACCCCGGAACTGGTCACGCGAAAGAGCGAGAGCACGGGGATTTGGATGACCTACTACGCCACCCGTCTCCAGGTGCCGGGGGGAGAGACCTATATCCTGCGCACCGCCGTCAGCACAGACCGCACCGCCCGGCTGCTCCACTTGGCCCGCCGCATCTTCTGGGGCACGGTGGCTCTGGGAGCCGCCGCCGTCACCCTCCTGACGCTCTACGTCCTGCGCCGTCTCTACCATCCTCTGCGAAAGCTGCAGGAAAGCATGGACGGCATCGCCTCAGGGCGCCTGGACACCCCCATTCCCGTGCCGGACAAGGGGATTGTGCGCCGAATCGCCAGGAATGTCCAGGAAATGACGGAGCAGCTGCGCACCCAGCTGAGGGAAATGCAGCAGATGGAGGAATTCCGGAAGGACTTCATCTCCAACGTCTCCCACGAAATCAAGACTCCCCTCACTTCCATCATTGTGGCGGCGGAGACCCTTCAGGAGAGCCCGGAGCTGCCCCGGGAGAATTTCGACCGACTGGTGAATCTCATGTGCACCCAGGCCCATCGCCTGAACCGACTGGTCCAGGACATCCTGGCCCTCTCCTCCCTGGAGCATCGGCAGAAAGAGCAGCGTCGGGACTTCCTGCCCGTCTCCCTCCGGGAGGTGGCCCAGGAAGCCCTGGAAGAATGCCGGGAAGAGGCGAACCGCCAGGCGTGCCGTCTCTCCCTGGAAGTGCCCGAACGACTCCAGATTCTGGGAGATCCCCAGCTTCTCTCCCAAGCCATCGGAAATCTCCTCCATAACGCCCTGAAATACAGCGGAAGCCAAAGCATCACCATCACCGCCTCCCAGACGGGAAACATGGCACGCCTGGCCTGCATCGACCACGGTTGCGGAATCCCCAGGGAACACTGGCCCAGAATCTTCGAACGCTTCTATCGGGTCAGCAAAGAACGATCCCGCTCCCTGGGAGGCACGGGCCTGGGACTGGCCATCGTGAAACATATCGCTCAACTCCACCAGGGAACTGTGGAAATCGACGAGACCCCCGGAGGCGGCACCACCTTCCGCTTGATCCTGCCTCTGGCACAAAAGGGGTAGAGATTCTAGAGGGGCTAGAGGGGTTAGAAACCTACCCCAGGGCGGAGCATGCGCAGCAGGCTCTGCCC
>JAEDMH010000164.1 GCA_016303095.1 Lentisphaeria bacterium
TTGTTGTGCCTGTTTAGCCTCAAAACACCCCCCTAAGTGAGAAAGATGGGCTAGGAGCATTCTCTCCTCAGAGGCGAAACCGGGATCCCCAAAGGCCGGCGGGAACCGTCGGCCACAACGCCCCCCATCCACCTGTAGCCTTCTCTGTGTGTTCTGGGGTGCGCCCCAGGCGCCTCTGCGTGTTCTGTGTTAAAGCGGCAGCGCCCTCTCCGTGTCCGGCCTGTTTCCAAACTCCGGGTTCCCGGGCGGCGCAGCGTTTGTATCGGCGTCAAGGGAAGAATATAACTGGCGGAGAGAGAGGGATTTGAACCCCCGATCCTGTTGCCAGGATAGCGGTTTTCGAGACCGCCCCGTTCGGCCACTCCGGCATCTCTCCGTGCGTGGCGCATAATGTAGTTCCTTGGGGGAGAAACGCAACCGCCCAGGGGGGATGGCGGGGGGTCAGGAGCGGCGGGGCGGGATTTCGCAGAGGGGGAGAGCAAAGGCGTCCAGGCAGAGGTCTTCGGGGATTTTGGCCAGGAGGGCTCTGCGGAGATCTTCCACCAGCTTCAGGTCTTCCTGGGCTTCCAGGGGAGAGAGGGGCGGGGCATCCGGGGGAAGGAAGGGGAGGAATTCCTGTTGGGGGAGTCGTTCCTGGGGGATGCCGGAGGCCATAAGGAAGCGTTGGTAGAACCAGCTTTGGAGGGTTTCCAGGTAATTAGCCCGGAGTTTGGCGTATTCTGTGGCTTCCCGGGCTTCCTGTAGGGTTTTGATTTTTTCCCGGAGAGACTTGTCCTTCTTGGCTTGTTCCTCCAGTTCCGGGTCGAAGCCGCCCTTGGTGTTTTCCGCGGCCTGTTCCTTCAGTTTGGTGAAGAGCTGAAGCATATCCCGGGAGGCATTCAGGGCGACCTTGGCTCCCGCTCCCCGATGGAGTCGCCCTAGGATTTCCAGGAACTCCCGGGGAACCAATTGCCCATAGTCCCGTTGAAGGGAGGGGAGCAGGAGGGTTTGGCAGCGAGAGCGGATGGTGGGGAGCAGTCTTTGGGGCTGGGTGGTGAGCAGGAGGAACATGACCTGGGGGGAGGGTTCCTCCAGGGTTTTGAGAAAGGCATTGGCGGCCTCGGCCATCATGGCGTCCGCCTGGATCACCAACCCGAATTTCACCATGCCTTCTGGGGTGGAGAGGGACATAGCCTGGTTGAACTCCCGGATTTTGTCCACCCGGATGTTGGAGATTTTGGATTCCGGGGCGATGGTGAAGAATTCGTGATAGGCGTTGTTTTGGAAGAGCTGGCAGTTTCGGCAGTGTTCGCAGGCGGCGCCCTGGGGAGTGGGGGAGAGGCAGGCGGCGGTTTGGGCCCATCCTAGGGCGAAGAGGCGCATGGGCTCCAGGTCTGTGCCGGAAAAGAGATAGGCCTGTCCTCGGCGATGATGGGCATTGGCGGCCTCCAGGGCGGCGGCCTGTTTGGGGAAAAGGCGCTTCCCCTTTGCGGCGGGGGAGTTCATCGGGCCATCCTCCGCTTTACGGTCTCCCAGATCTCCTGGGCGAGTTCCTCCGGCGAGCGGGTGGCGTCCAAGACCACGACCCGCTGGGGATTGGCCTGGGCCACGGCCAGGAAGCCATCCCGCACCCGCTGATGAAAGAGACGTCCCTCCTCCTCAAAACGATCGTTCTTTTCGTGGGTTTCCTGGAGAACCCGGTGAAGTCTTCGGAAGCTCTCCTCCACGGGAAGATCCAGGAGGAAGGTCAGATCCGGCCAGCGTTCCCCCAAGATAAAGTGGTGGAGGGTGTCGAGAAAGGTCCGGTCCATGCCCCGGGCGAAGCCCTGATAGGCGATGGTGGAATCGGCGAAACGGTCGCAGAGGACCGTCTTTCCTTCCTGGAGGGCGGGCCAGATGGTTTCCCGGAGGAGCTGTGCCCGGCTGGCGGCAAAGAGGAGCAGTTCCGTTTCATCGGCCAGCTTTTCCTGTCGGCACACCATCACGAGGCTTCGGAGTTCCTCTCCCAGGGGAGTGCCTCCGGGTTCCCGGGTGCACAGCACGGGCTTTCCGTCGGCCAGGAGGTTTTCTTGCAGGCGGCGGATCTGGGTGGATTTCCCTGCCTTGTCGGCGCCTTCGAAGGTAATGAAGAGAGGGGAGGACATGGGGTGGCGTTCAGGGAGGGGAGAGAAAGTCGGCCAGGCGATCGGCCCCCAAGGCCTTCAGGATTTCCTGGAGATGCTCCAGGAGTTCCCGGATGAGTTCCTCATCCTGTTTTTCTGGGAGTTCGTGGAAGCAGAGAGAGAGGGCTTTGGCCATGAGGGAGAGGGCTTCGGCGGGGCGTCCTTGACGGAATCGCAGCCAGGCCAGGGAGTCAACATAGGCGGGATTTTCGGGGGCGGCTTCCAGGGCTTTTTGGATGAGGGCTTCCGCCTGATCCAAATGCATGTTGTGGTTGGCGTAGAGGTAGCCCAGGAAATTCGCGGCCTCGTGGGAGTCTGGGGAGAGTTCCAGGGCGTTTTGACAGGCCTGGATGGTGGCCTCCCGATCTCCGGCCAGCTCCTCTAGATAGGCCTGGCGAAGATAGAAATCCGCCTTGAAGGTTCCGGGGAAACGGGCTTGGAGGCGTCGCGCCTCCTGGCGGGCTTCCTCTAGCTTTCCGTCGGAGATGAGGGCTTCCAGGAGGAGCAGTTGGTCCTGAAGGTCGGGTTGGGCCAGTTGACGCAGCGCCCGGATGATGCGGGAAGGATCCTGCAGGAAGATGGCCGAATAGGCCAAAAGTCGGAGGGCGTCATCCTTGCGGAGCAACGGGGGGAGGGAATTCAGGTGCTCCTCCAGAAGATCCGCATGGAGCTTGAGAAAGGGAGTCGGAGGAACCTTCCGATAGGGTCGGAAATCCTCCTGTTCTACCTCCTGGAAAACCTCCAGCATCTCCGGAATAAGTTCGTTCCAGGAGGCAGGAGAGAGCTTGTCCTGGAAAAAGCGGAGAATTTCCTCTGCCTCCGGGTAGTTGGGAGCCTTCAGGGCGATGTAGAGGGCCACCAGGGGCAAGTCCTTGGTTTTCTCGGCGCCGACGAAATCCCAGAGAAGAGGGAGGATGGGGTGGAGGAGGAGGGACAGAGGATGGTACATCCTGGCCTCCCAGAGATAGTCCCAAGCCTCCCGGAACTCCTCGTCATAGGCCGTGGATTGTACCAGATCCTGGTTATTGGCGATCCGCTGCGCCGCCTCCGTGGCCATGGTGGCATTTTGGGTTTGGGCGGCGATATGGAGGAGGAGGAAGTTGAGGGAGAGATCCTGGGGGAAGTCAGGGAGGGATAGCGCTTGTAGGATGGCTTGATCCCGGGCTTCCTGTTGTCCTTGGGCGTGATAGAATTGGATGGTCCGGAGGAGAACCTGGGGATGGCGGGGTTCCCGTTGGTGTAGAGTCTCCAGGAGGGTGGCGGCCTGGGGATCCTCTAGGAGGAAGAGGAGATCCCAGAGGGCGCAGGAAACTTCCAGGGGAGGATTTTCCTTTTGGTTCAGTTCCTGCAGCTCCTCCAAAAGGAGGCTCTCCTCCTTGCGCTCCAGGCGGAGTTGGATTAGACGGCGCAAGGCGGGTTCTGCTTGGGGGTGTTGCCGCAGGATCCCCATGAGGACCTCCCCGTTCTCCTGGCTTCCTGGAACCTCGGGAAGGGAAAGAAGATCCGGGAGGAGAACAGACGCGTAGTCCAGGAGCAGTTTCTTCTCTTCCTGGAGATCCTGGGGGAGAGGGGGCAGGGGGGAATGGCGCTCCGCAGGAACGGCCTGGACCTGCAGAGGCAGGAGGAACAGGCCCAGCAAAAGAAGGAAATGGGGAAGGAAACGAGGCATGGAACTAATGTAGTCCACCTTCCCAAGGCAGTGCCCTCTCCGGGGAAAAGGCACGCCAATCCACCAGGGCGTTTCGACCCCGGCTACACACAGGTCGGATACAGAGGTTAAACACGGAGGGCACGGAAACGCCCGGCAAGCCGGGCGCACGGAGGGAACGGAGGGGAAGGAGCCTGCTGCGCACGCTCCGCCCTGGGTTCTTTTTTGGGGAAAAGTCCTAGCCCATCTTTCTCACTTAGGGGTGTGTTTTGAGGCTAAACAGGCACAACAAA
>JAEDMH010000029.1 GCA_016303095.1 Lentisphaeria bacterium
CCGGACTGCCTGAAGCGAGGGCGTTTCGGCCGAAGGGCCCCGTTCTGTCTTTTAGTTGTAACATCTAGCTTTCTAGATTTCTATCCCCCCCTGGGGGGATAGGGGGGAGAATCCTTCCGAACCCCGTAGGGGTGGGAGGCCAGGCCTTGGCGACGGGGCTGAAGCGATAGCGGGAAGTCCCGTCGCCTGCAGCCCATGCAAAGGCGCGCCCAGCGGGGGGAGAGCACACAGAGGGTGTAAGAGGGGATGGCGTGGTGAGGTAATAATCTTATAACATATTTTATGTTAACGACTTACATCAATCCTCCTTTCTAGGATATCCCAGAGTGCGGAAGCAGGCGATTTTCCAGCGGAGTTGGGTTTGGGTCCATTGGTCCAGGAGGGGGGGGATTTTATCCTTTGGGGTATTGGCGAGGGTGAGGATTTCCTGGTCTGTGGCGTGGAAGAGGAGGATTCTGGCTTTATGTCGGTCGCCGTGGCAGCAGTCAGTCAGGTTATTTAGGGCTTGGGAGAAGAGGGTTCGGGTGCGGCAGTGTCGTCCTGCCAGGAAGAGAGTGATGAGGAGGAGGGGAATCCAGTTGAGGAGGAGGGGGAGTTGGGGTGCGGCATAGGGGAGAAGGAACTGTCCCAGGAGGAGAAGGAGACAAGCGGCCAGGAAGAGGAAGGAGTCTTTTTGGCTATGCATCATGCCTCCCCATGCCCTTCGGAAGGAGGAGTGGGAAGTTTGGTAGGCGAAATGTTCCTCGAAGCGTTGGGCGTTGAGTCCTGTTCGGGCCACATGGCAGAGTTCATGGGCCATCAATTCTTCCCGGGAGAAGAGAAAGGTGCGTTTTTGGGTTCGGAGTCTTTCGTTGACGATGAAGACGGTGAAGAGGTCTGGGGGCCAGGCATAGGTGCATCCTCCGAAGAGCCAGCCCATGGAGGGGGTTTGAAAGAAGCCGGGGACCCAGTCGCATTGGAATCCGTAAAGATTGCGGGTGCGCCTTCCCGCCTCTTCCAGAATGGGGGAGGGGATGGCCTGGGATGGCTTCACCACCAATCCCTCCAGGGAGCCCTCCCCCTTGCTCCGGAGCTCCTTTTCCCAGGTTTCCAGCTTGTCTCGGAGGGTTTTCAGCCGTTGGGCAAAGGCCTCCCCGTCCTCGTCCACCCCGGGAAAGAGTCCCCGCTTGTCCCATTGGGCCAGGGCGGGCAGCTCTTCCTGGCGGATGGGGGACAGGTCCAGGTTTTCCAGGGAAGGGATCATAGGAGGGAGAAGGGGACGGCCGGAGGAAAAAGAGAGGGGCGGTTCATGGGATGCATGTTCCGCCCCTGTTTTGCGGGAAAGGGGGCCCTTTCCCGACGATTGGGTGTGAGGATATTCTGGGGTTGGCGGGGGATCAGCCGCCCAGCTTGTCAATCATCTTCACCAGGGGGGCGAAGAGGGCGATGACGATGGTGCCGATGACCAGAGCCAGGAACATGATCATCAGGGGTTCGATGAGGGCGGTGAGTCCTTCCACGGCCCGGTCCACTTCCTCTTCATAGACGTTGGCCACCCGGTTCAACATGTCGGGGAGGGCGCCGGTTTCCTCGCCCACTTCGATCATGGAGCAGAGCATCAGGGGGAAGAGGCCGGACTTTTCCAGGGGCTTGGTCATGCCCTCGCCTTCCTTCACCGCATCGTGCACGGTGTCGATGGCCCGGGCGAAGAGTTCATTGCCGGCGGTGTCCCGGACGATCATCAGGGCGGAGAGAACGGCCACGCCGGAGCCCATGAGGGTGCCCAGGGTTCGGGAGAATCGGGCGCAGATGTTTTTCACCACCAGGCCGCTGATCATGGGCATTTTGATGCACATCAAGTCCCATAGGAAGGTTCCGATTTTGGTCTTCAGGAAGAGCTTCAGCACCACAAGGATGCCGATGAAGCAGAGGAAGACCGTCAGGAAGTGGTGCTGCATGGCGTAGGAGCAGTTGATGACGAACTGGGTGATGCCAGGCAGGGTCTCGCCGGGAAGCATTTCTGCGAACATGGCGCCGAACTTCGGGACGATGAAGATCATCAGACCTGCCGTGATGCCCAGGGCCATCACCAGCACGGCGATGGGGTAGACCATGGCGGATTTCACCTTTCCGGCGATGCGCTGGGCCTTTTCCATGAACTCCGCCAGTCGGTTCAACACCACCTCCATGGCACCGGAAGCCTCGCCGGCCCGAATCATGGAGACGTACAATTTGTCGAAGGACTTGGGATGGACGGCCAGGGCTTCGGAGAAGGTGGAGCCCCCTTCCACGGAGTCCGCCAGGCTTCCCATGACCTTGTAGAGGGCGGGCTGGGAGCCCTTGGCCTGGCGTTGCAGGGTGCGCAGGGCGCGCACCAAGGGCAGACCGGCCTCCAGCAGGGTGGCCAACTGGCGGGTGGCGGTGCACAGCTGCTTCCGGGGCACCTTGGGCATGCCGAAAAGGGAACCCATCCCCGCCCCTGCGCCCTTGGCCTTTTGCCCCCCGCCTATGGTGGTGAGGCTGGTGAGGGAGAGGGCCTGGTTCTTCAGCTGGATGGTTGCCGCCTGCTCGTCTTCCGCCTCAATGATTCCCTTGCGGAGCTTGCCGTCGGCATCGTATGCAGTGTATTGGAATTTTGCCATGGCAGTAGCGTTTCTGGGCTATTGGCGCTTGGTGGCCTGGTTCAGGGAATTCTTGTTGCTTTGCAGCAGGTCGTGGATCTTCTGGACCACGCCCTCGGCGTCCCGACACTTGGTGATGAGGTCGCCGTAGGAGATTTTGCCCTGGCTGTAGAGCTGGATCAAATGGGAGTCCAGGGTGTTCATGCCGTATTTAGCGCCGGTCTGGATGTCGGAGGTGATGCGGAAGGTCTTTCCGTCTCGGATGAGGGCCTGGATGGAGGGGGTGGAGATCATCACCTCAAAGGCGGCGATACGTCCCTTTTTGTCCGCCCGTTTCAGGAGGAGCTGGGAGATGACGCAGATGAGGGTGGAGGCCAGCTGGGTTCGGATCTGGGCCTGCTGGTTGGTGGGGAAGGAGTCCACGATACGGTCCACGGTTTCCGCGGCGCCGGTGGTGTGGAGGGTTCCGAAGACCAGGTGTCCCGTTTCCGCGGCGGTGATGGCGGCGGAGATGGTTTCGTTGTCTCGCATTTCTCCCACCAGAATCACGTCGGGATCCTGACGGAGGGCCCGTCGGATGGCGTCAGCGAAGGAGGGGACGTCGTTGTGGACTTCCCGCTGGGTCACCACGCACTTGCGGCTGGTGTGGTAGAACTCGATGGGGTCCTCGATGGTGATGATGTGATCGTTGCGCTCATGGTTGATGACGTCGATCATGGAGGCCAGGGTGGTGGACTTTCCGGAGCCGGTAGGGCCGGTGACCAGCACCAGTCCCCGGGGGCGGAAGAGGATGTCCTTGCAGGCCATGGGCAGACCGATTTGCTCCAGGGTCAGAAGATTGTTGGAGATGGTACGAAGCACCATGGCGATGTTGCCCCTGGCCCGGAAGGCGGAGACACGGAAACGGGCCTTGTCGCCGAAGGCGAAGCCGAAGTCCACGGAACCATCCTGCTGCAGCTTCTGCTGGTTGGCCTCGCTGGTGATGGACTTCATGAGATACTCGGTGTCCTCTGGCTGCATGGGGGGCACATCCAGGGGGGTGAGCTCGCCATGGAGCCGGAGGGTGGGGGGGCAGAAGCAGGGGAGATGCAGGTCGCTGGCGCCTTCTTCAAGCACCAGATCCAGAAGATCCGCCATTTCCAATTTGGGCATAGGTCGTCGTGGCTCCTAGAAAGTAGGCTATGGAGGGGGGAGAGTGGAGGGATCAGGCGAAGGTGAACTGGATGACTTCCTTGGCGCTGGTGATGCCCTCCAGCACGTGTTGGAGACCGTCCTGGCGCAAGGTGGTCATGCCCTGCTCCATGGCCTTCTCCTTGATCTCCTGGGTGGGACACCGGCGGTTGATCATGGTCTGGATCTCCGGGGAGGAGATGAGCAGCTCGAAGATGCCCACCCGCTTCTTGAAGCCGGAGCCGTTGCAGAAGTCGCAGCCCTGGCCCTGGTAGAACTTCCGTCCGTTCAGCTGCTCCCGGGTGAGGCCAAAGGCCTCCAGCTCCTCGTCCGTGGGGTCGTAGGGCTGCTTGCAGTTGGGGCAGCAGCGACGGATGAGGCGCTGGGCCAGCACCCCCACCACGGTGGAGCTGATGAGGAAGGGCTCAATGCCCATGTCGATGAGACGGGTGACGGCGCCGGCGGCGTCGTTGGTGTGGAGGGTGGAGAGCACCAGGTGCCCGGTGAGGGCGGCCTGGATGGCGATGTCCGCCGTCTCCTTGTCTCGGATTTCTCCCACCATGATGCGGTCGGGATCTTGACGGAGGAAGGCGCGGAGGGCATTGGCGAAGGTCATGCCCACGGCCTCGTGGACGGGCACCTGCATGATGCCCTCGATGTCGTATTCCACGGGGTCCTCCACGGTGAGAAGCTTGTCCTCCAGGGTGTTGAGTTCCTTGATGCCGGAGTAGAGGGTGGTGGTTTTGCCGGAGCCGGTGGGGCCGGTGACCAGGAAGATGCCGTTGGGGCGGCTGATAAGGCTTCGGATGTTGGCCACGGTTTGGGTGGACATGCCCAGGGCATCCAGGTCCAGGTTCACCACGCTGCGGTCCAGAATACGGAGCACCACGGATTCCCCGTAGCGGGTGGGCAGGGTGGAGACACGCAAATCCACGGGATTCCGGTTCACCCGCAGCTCGATTCGTCCGTCCTGGGGAATGCGCCGCTCGGAGATGTTCATGTTGCTCATGACCTTGATGCGGCTGATGACGGGGATGGCCAGATGCTTGGGGGGCGGCGCCATTTCGTAGAGGTCGCCGTCAATGCGGTAGCGGATGCGGAATTCGTCTCCGAAAGGCTCGAAGTGGATGTCGGAGGCCTTGTCCCGGATGGCCTGATGGAGGATGGCGTTGACGAACTTGACGATGGGGGTGTCGTTGGCGGCGGCCAGCAGCTCGGCGTCCGTGGCCTTGGTGTAGTCCTTCTCCTGGAGGGCGTTGTGCTCTGCCACCAATTCGCCGATGACCTCGGAGACGCTGGAGCCGCCTTCGGGGAAGAAGGCCTCCATGGCCTCGATGATGTCCCGGGGCCGGGTCACCACGATGCGGCAATCCTTGTCCACCACGAAATGGAGTTCGTCGATGAGCTTGGTGTCGAAGGGGCGGTCCGTGGCCAGGGTGAGGGTGAGGCCGTCGTCCATGATGGGGACGATGCTGTAGGTGTGGGCGATTTCCGGGGAGATGGAGGTGGCCACTTCCCGGTCGATGGAGCTGACGTGGAGTTCCACGAACTGGGTGTTGAGCTCCTCGGCCACCAATTGGAGGAGCTGATCCTCCTCGATGATCTGATAGTTGTAGAGGACCTCCTGGAACTCCTGGCCGGTGTTCTGGCTTTCCTCCAGCACTTCCTGCAGTTGCTCGTCGCTGGCGAGATTCCGTTTCCGGAGAATCTGCCAGAGCATGCTGACTTCCGCCGTAATGTCAATGGGGCCTTCGTACATGGTGTCTGGGGATAGGGTGCGGGGGATAGGGGCTCTAGTCGCTGACGGTGAGACGGAGGACCTCGTTGATGGAGGTGAGGCCCATGGAGGCTTTCCGGATTCCGTCGTCCCGGAGGTCTCTCATGCCCAGTTCCTTGGCCCGTCGCTTGATGACGCCGGAGTCCGCCCGCTCATAGATCAGGGTTTCGATGGAGTTGTCCAGGAGGAAGATTTCATAGATGCCCATGCGTCCCCGGTATCCTTTGTTGCATTCCGGGCATCCCACGGGCTCCATGAAGGTGTGTTCCTGGACGAATTCCTGGGTGAGCCCCAGGCCTTCCCGTTCGTTGGGGGCGACCTCATGGGGGCGTTTGCAGTTTTTGCACAGGCGTCGCACCAGTCGCTGGGCCATGACGGCCCGGAGAGAGGAGGCCACCAGGAAGGGTTTGATGCCCATGTCGATGAGTCGGGGGACGGCGGAGGGGGCGTCGTTGGTGTGGAGGGTGGAGAAGACCAGGTGTCCGGTGAGGGCGGCGTTGATGGCGATGGTGCCGGTTTCGGCGTCTCGGATTTCACCCACCATGATGATGTTGGGGGCCTGTCGGAGCATGGCGCGCAGGGCGCTTCCGAAGGTGAGTCCCACTTCGGTGTTCACCTGGACCTGATTGATGCCGCTCAACTCGTATTCCACAGGATCCTCGGCGGTGATGATCTTCCGGGTGGGCTGGTTGAGTTCGTGGAGGAAGGAGTAGAGGGAGGTGGTCTTTCCGGAGCCGGTGGGTCCGGTGACCAGGAAGATGCCGTCGGGGAGGTTGAGGATCTTGTAGATGAGCTTCACGTCATCCTCCATGAAGCCCAGTTCGGTGATGCCCAGCATGACGCCGCTCTTGTCCAGAATACGCATGACGATGGATTCGCCGTGGGTGCAGGGGATGTCGGAGACACGAAGGTCCAGCTCCCGTCCCATGGCCTGGATGCGGATGCGTCCGTCCTGGGGGATTCGGTGTTCGGAGAGATCCATGCCGCTTTGGAGCTTCAGGCGGCTGATGATGCGCTTCTGCATGTATTTGGGCGGGGCCTCCACCTCGTTGAGCACGCCGTCGATGCGGTAGCGCACCCGGAAGCGCCGCTCCATGGGTTCCAGGTGGATATCGGAGGCGCGGGAGCGGAAGGCCTCGGTGATGACCATGCGCACATAGCGGATGATGGGAGCCGCCTCTTCTCCCTCGTCCTCCACCGAACTGTCCGTGGTGCTGTCCGTAGTGGTGGAGACGGTGACATCCGTGGTGGTCTCCGTCATTTCCGTGAGGATGTCGGAGGTGTCCGCCCGGCGATAGTAGAAGTCCAGGGCCTGGGTGATTTGGCGGGGGGCCGAGAGGACGAAGATCACATCCATCTTGGTCAAGTGGCGGATGGCGTCCTGGGATTCGATGTCCGCCGGGTCGGCGATGGCCACCTTCAGGCAGTCGTTGGCGTATTCCACGGGAATGATGCGGTATCGGGTGGCGATGGGGCCGGGAATCATCTGGATGACGTGGGGTGGAATGCGCTCCTTCCGCTGATCGAAGTCGAAGAGCTCCATATCGTATTCCTCGGCCAGCATTTTCAGAACCGTCGTCTCCTCCACCGCCTTGTTGACGTAGAGCCCCGCGAGCACATTGTCCGCGCTTTCCTCTTGGATGCGCTTTCTGGCCTCTTCGATCTGCGCTTCGGAGACGATGCCTTTGGAGAGCAGGAGATCCGCAATAAAATCTTCTTGACCAGTCACGCTGAGTAACTCCACAATGGGGGGATGTCGGGGAGGGGGGGGAGGGGGCCGGGGAAGGGTCTCCGCCCTGGGGAAAAAGAGGATGAACAACGGGCTAATATAGCCCGGAATTTTGCCGATTGCGGGAGCCTTTTCAAAAAAGTCCCCAGGGTGGGGGGGAGGGGGGAAGGGGGAAGGTTCCCGCTTTTTGTATAACTATCTCATTTTCAAGTAGTTATAAATATTTACATCCGAGATTCCCGGAAAAATGGCGTTAGGGGTTATTCTTGGGAGCAGCATCCCCGTCGTGGGCGCGTATCCCATGGGAGGAGGGGTTGGAGGAGGGCGTCGGCGCAGAGGAATCCTGCGGTGGCGGTGACCGTGACCAGGGAGCCCATGGGTCTTCGTTCTCCGGGTTTTTCCGGGGTGCTTTGGCAGAGGATGGGGAGTTCCCGGGTGGAGACGCAGGGGATTTTGGTGGAGACGCCCCGTTTTCGGAGGGCCTTTCGCACCAGTCTGGCCAGAGGGCTTCCGCTGGTTTTGTCCAGGGTGGTCAAGGTCATTTCCCCGGGGTGGGTGCAGTTGGCGGCGCCCAGGCTGGAGACCACGGGAATTCCCCGCCGGACGCATTCTTCCAGGAGGGCGATCTTGGCGTTCCGGTCGTCGATGGCATCCAGGACGCCGGTCCAGGGGCGGCTTTCCAGCAGGGGGGGGAGGTTTTCCGGGGTCAGCTTCCAGGGATGGAGCTCCAGGGTCAGCTGGGGGTGGATATCCAGCAGCCGTCTGGCCATGGCCTGGCATTTCCGTTCTCCCAGGGTGCTGTGGAGGGCGGGGAGCTGGCGATTGAGGTTGCTGGCGTGAATCCGGTCAAAGTCCACCAGCCCCAGGGTGCCTACGCCGCAGCGACATAGGGCTTCCGCCGCCCAGGAGCCCACGCCCCCCAGGCCGCAGACCAAAAAGGCGCTCTTCCGCAAGCGCTCCATGGCCTCCGGGCCGGCCAGCAATTCCAGTCTTGATGTATCCAGGGCCATGGGGGAGCGCTCCGGGCAGAAAAAAAAGGGGACGGAGAGTGATAATTTGGTTCTCCAGCGGAAAGAGGGGGGGGGATTTTCCGCCGGGAACGACTCTCCGTCCCCAAAGGGATCCTGGCAAAAGAACCCGTCCTTCCTTGCCGGGACGGCCCTTCTGTCAGCGTGTTTTGACACACTATAACCATTTATGTCAATTTTACAAATGACGGCGGCACGCTTTTTCGGAACTTTTCCTGTTTTGGCCTTGTGGCAGCAGGCTAGCGGCGTCGTTTCCAAGCCATGAGGCAGGCCAGGAGCGTCAGGAGGGCGGGGGTCAGGAGGAGATTCCAGAAGGCGACCTTGGTGACCACGCCGTTGAGCCGTTGCCGCAATTGGAAGAAGAGGGCCCGTTGTTTTTTCTTCAGCGCCTGTTGCTGGAGGTCATCCTCCTTCTTCAGTTCGTCCAGTTGTCGTTGGACCTCGGGGTCGTCCTGGCTTTTTCCTTGGAGGAGTGCCCTTCCCCGGGCCCGCAGGTCGGCGTTGTCCTGGTAGGCCTGGGCTTCCAGATCCCGGAGTTTTTCCTCCACTTCCCGTCCCCAGGCGTCCAGGATGGTGAAGGTGCGTCGTCGGATGCCGCGGGTGCGGAGTCGGAGGAGGGTATCGTCTCCGGAGAGATGTTCCAGGGCGTTCAGGAGGAAATTGGCGTTGTCGTTCAGGGGGATTTCCCGTTCCCTGCCCTGGGCGTCGGTGGTTTTGTTGACGCAGACGGGGTCATAGAGCCAGTCGGCGTCGGCCAGGAGGATGGCTCCTCCTGCGGGGGGTGCGGGTGGGATTTCCGCGGCCAGGAGGTGTGGGGTTCCGTCGGGCTGGAAGTCGGTGAGGATGGCGGCGGCGTCCCGTCGGGCCTGATAGGGTTTCAGGCGTTGGGCGTCGGTGGTGGTGTAGGCCAGGGGGATGAGGTGATTTTCGGGGGTGTTCCGGGGGAGGAGTTCTCCCGGGCAGGCCAGGGTCAGAGAGCGCAGGAAGGCGGTGACGGGGGGTTCCCCGGCCAGGCATTCCTTGGTGAGGGTGAGGACGGTGGGCAGGGTCTCCAGTCCTTTCCGGGTGTTGGTGGTGGGAGAGGCCAGGGTGCGATCCGCCAGCACCACCCCTGGGGCAAAGTCCACTCCCCAGAGATCCGCCAAGGGAGCGGGAAGAAGAGAGGGCTTGGGGGGGCGCAAGCCGTTGTTCTGCTGCATTTCTACCTGGCTCAAGGGATCCAGGGCCAGGAAAATCCCCCCTCCCTTCTGGTGAAAGTCCAGGAGGCTCTCCAGAAATTCCGGGGAGAGTTCCTTGGGATGCACCAGGAGGAGGACATCAAGGCCGGGGGGAAGAGGCTTTCGGGGATCCAGGGTGACCAGCTGAAACTCCTCCTCCAGCCGCTGGATGGTCCACCAGGTGGGCAGCAGCACCCGCTTTTCGGGATCGGGGGTTTCCTGGAGAATCAGCGTGGAGAGGAGGCCCAGCCGCCGCTTCTCCTTTCGCTGGGTGAAGGCGATGGCCCGGGCCAATTGGCATTCCAGAGAGGGGGCCTCCTCGGGATCCAGCCAGGGAAGAACCGCGGTCTGTCCCGCCTCCGGGGAAAGGGGAGAGGCCTGAATGCCCAAAAACCACAGATCCCCTAAGCTCCCGATGCGGGGGGCCATGCCCAGGGAGGAGGCCAGATCCTGCTGGTCGGAGGTGTCGGGGACAAATTCCCGCCATCGAAGCATGCCATGGCTCCGGACGGCAAATTCCCGCAGCAATTCCCGGGTCCAGGCGGCATGTCGCCGGACGACGCTGGATAATTCGGGGTGATTCTGGGAGAAGACCAGGGTGACCTCCACGGGATGCTGGAGGTTTTGGAGAATTTGGAGGCTGCCGGGATCCAGGGTATAGAGTTTGTCCTGGGTGCAATCCCATTGCCAGGGGCACCGTTCCAGGAGGAGGGGGAGGATCAGGAGGCCCAGAGCGAGGGCGAGGGTGGCGGCGGTGTGCCGTTTTTTCGGGGCGGCGTGGCGTTGCCGGAGCCGGAGGGTGGTGAGGAGGAGGAAGAGGGCGGTGCCGCTGAGAAAGAAGGCCAGGTCTTTCCCGGCGATCCGTCCGCTGGCCAGGGGGTCGAAGTGGTTGCTGACCCCCACAAGGGAGAGGAACCGGAGGAGTTCCGGAGGCACGCCCCATTTCAGGAGGAGGAGATTGGTGGGCTGGAACCCCGCCAGCATGACGGCCAATCCCAGAAGCAAGGCCAGGAGGAAGCTGACGAACTGGGTGCCGGAGAGAATGCTGGTCCACTGGCCCAGGGCCAGGAAAAAGCCTCCGGCCAGAAGGCATCCCAAATAGCCTGTGGCCATGGGGCCCCAGTCCGGCTCCCCCAGGATGGCGCAGGTGATGGGGAAGGGGGCGGTGCAGAGGAGGGCGGCGGCCAGCAGAAGCAGTCCGGCGGTGAATTTTGCCAGAACCAGGGTGCGGGGGGGGATGGGGAGGCAGAGGAGGGTTTCGGCGGTGCCGCTGCGGTATTCCTCAGCCCAGGTGCCCATGGAGAGGGCGGCGCACAGGAAGAGGAAGAGCCAGGGCTGCCAGGGGAAGAATCCGTGGAGGGAAGCGGAGTTTCCCTCGATGAAGCCGCCCAGGGTCAGGGTCGCCACGCCGCTGAGAAGAAGATAGAAGACCAGCATGGCCGCCGCCAGGGGGGTGACCAGCATCTTCCAGAGTTCCCGGCGCAGGGAGAGACAAAAGGACTGGAGCATCGTGGAGAGAAGAGGGGCTTCGGGAAATCAGCCCTTCTCCGAAAGTTGGGGAGAAGGGGCGGGAGGGCCTTCCAGGAAACGCTTTTCCAGATCCTGGGGGACGGGCCCGTCGTAGACCAGGCGTCCTCCCTGGAGCATGAGGACCCGGTCGCAAATCAGGGGCACCTCTTCCAGAAGGTGGGTGGAGAGGAGAAGGGCGTGTCGCCGGCCCAGCTGCCGCAGGAGGGTCCGGGCGGCATTTTTCTGGATGGGATCCAGCCCGTCGGTGGGTTCGTCCAGCATCAGCAGGGGGGGGCGGTGGATCAGGGCCTGGGCCAGCCCCAGGCGCCGTCGATATCCTTTGGAGAGATGGTCGCAGATCCGGTGGGCCATGGAGGAGAGGCCGCAATCGGCCAGGACCGTTTCCCGGGCCTGGAGTTCCGCCGTTCCCCGGAGGCCCTGGGCCTGGGCGGTGAAATGGAGGAGTTCCTCCACCCGGAAGCCGGAGAGAAAGGGGGCGGTCTCCGGCAAATAGCCTAGATTCCGGCGGGCCTGCTCCGGCTCCTCCTCCAGGGAATGGCCTGCCACGGACACGGTGCCCCCGTCCGGGGGAAGAATCCCCGCCAGAATGCGCATCAAGGTGGATTTCCCTGCGCCGTTGGCCCCCAAAAGGGCCACCACCTGGGGAGCTTCCAGGGAAAAGGAAATGTCCTGGAGCACGGGAATCCCCGCAAAAGCCTTAGAGATCCCCTGGACAGTCAAGGGGGTCGTCATGCCGAGGCCTCCGGGGTCTCCAGAATCTCCCGCACCCTCTCCGTGATCTCCTGGTTGATTTGACGGAGCAGCTTTTCATGGTTCTGGAGGTCGGCTTTCGTGGGGG
Source organism: Lentisphaeria bacterium (assembly GCA_016303095.1). GTDB lineage: Bacteria > Verrucomicrobiota > Lentisphaeria > Oligosphaerales > Oligosphaeraceae > UBA1724. Next base: position 11,890 of record JAEDMH010000029.1, read on the forward strand.
GAGGAGGAGCAGGGGCAATCTGTTCCTCCCAGGAAAGAAGGCTCGGCTCCCAGGTAGCCTTGGACTTCGGGCAGGGCGTGAGGGGAAGGGTCTGGGGTTCGGCCCCCCTCCGTTCCGGGGGGGTGGGGACGGGCCCCTGGACGATGCGATCCAGGAGATAGGCCATGGCCTTCAGGATGCGGGGGCGGGGCAGGGAGGGGAAGCATCCCAGTTCCTGGCCGAGCCAAAGCCGGGAGAGGGCGGTGGCCATCTCCGGCAGGGTGAGGGTGCGGGCGCTCCGCAGCAGAGCTCGGGAATGGCTGATGGCATCCAGGAGATTCTCCCGGGCATCGCTGTGATGGAGGAACCACTTCCGGGCCTGTCTCTCCCGCTTCTCCAGGGTCTGGGCAATCCGGAGAATCCGTTTCTCTTGTTTCCGCTCTTTGTCCCATTCCTGGTTGCCATCCTTCAGCACCAGGAGTCCGCAGGGGAAGGCCTCCTGGGGGGCCTGGGGATCTTCCGGCAGGAAGGAGGGGGGATCCAGGAACAGGTCGTAGGAATGGTCTTCATCGGGGAGCACGCCCTCCAGGAAATGGAGGACATTCCGGAGGCGTTCCAGTCCCATCAAGGCCATGAGAGCGGGGAGGTGGAGGGTGTAGACCAGATGGGAGGCGCTCTGGCAAAGGCCTCCCAGGGGATGGAAGAAGCCCAGCTCCGGATCCTGGAAGAAATGGTAGTCCCGCTCCCACGCCTGCACGAGGGGGATTTTGTAGTCGGAAATCTCGACTCCGTCGATGGGAATGTGGGTGTAGGAGAGGATGACGCGTCCGTCCGCCACCGGGGGAACCATCCCCTCTTCCGTGCGCCCGAAGACGGCGCGAAGCCTCCCGTTGCAGGAGAAGATGGCCGGCTCTCCTTCCCTGCGGAAGCCTCCCCGGAAGAAGGGGGACAGGGAGAAGAGATCCTCCATCTTCCGACGGCATTGCTCGGGGTCGGAAGGGAATCCCCCGGGGGGATCCACCAGGGTGCGGTAGAAGAAATAGGAGAGGGACAGGCGCACCAGGGGAGTGGGGAGGGGAAGCTCTTCGGCGTAGGGGGAAAGGAAGGGATAGGGGAAGGGGAAGATGGTGCCTCCGTGGAGGGGGATGGGCAGTTTGGACAAAATGTCCGACGCCAAAGAATTCGTTTCCTTGAAGGGGGGGGAGGGCTTGCCGAGGGCCTCTTCCATGAGGGTCTGGCGAAGGGCGGAGAGTTCGTCCTGCACCGATTCCACCCCGTCGATCCTCCCCTTCAGGAAGGCGTTCTCCCGAAGCTGAAGAAGCTCGGGAATGCGCTTGGCCCGTTCTTGCACCGCATTCACGGCCAATCTGGGGCCCCCTAGGATCAAGTAGCTTGGCGGGAGGCTATAGGGATTTTGGGGAAGGGCCGAACGCAGGGACGCAAAGCAGTAGCCGCACTTCTCATAGGATTCCCCGGCGACGCATCCGCAGTGGGGGCAGGTGAGCTTTTGTTCCTCCTTCTCCTCCTGCTCCCCCAGGAAGGCGGCACTCTGGCTCCGCTTCTTCAGATTCTTCTCCAACTGAAGAAGCTCCTCCAGCATCTCCCGGAAATCGGCGGGAATATCCCCATGGCCGAAGAGTTCCATGGCGCAATCCAGGCAATAGCTGGAAGTCTCCCGGGTCCCCTCGGGAGTCATGGCGCGAATGTGCACCACCGCCGGCTTGCTATGGCATTTGTCGCAAAGTTTTGGCATAGGACGCTTAACGTATCTCCTTCTTGCGCGTTTCGTCACCCCCTCGGAATCGTTTTTTCGGAGAGAAGGCCAAGGGAGAATTCGGTCAGTAGTCCCCTAGAACCTGGGGGAGAGCTTGGAGGAATGCCTGGACCTCGTCGGGTGTGGTTTCCTGGGCGAAACTCACCCGGAGGGCGGAACGGGCCAAATCCTCGGGAACACCCTGGGCCCGGAGCAGGGCGCTGGTCTCCCCGGATTCCGCTGTGCAGGCGCTGCCCGTCCCCACCAGGATGCCATGTCGTTCGGCCAGGAGCCGGGCCACCAGGGCCCCCTGGTATCCGGGAATGGCGAAATAGAGGATGTAGGGGGAGGCCTGGGGAGGGGAGAAGAGGGGCCATTTCCCGTGGCCCAGGGTCTGGAGGCCCTCCCGAAGCCTCTGATTCAGGGCGGTGATCCTGGGGAGGACTTCCTGGGCGTGGCGGCAGGCTTCCTGGGCGGCCGCGGTGAAGAGGAGGGCGTTGACCACGTCCACCGTGCCTCCCAAAAGTCCCCCCTGTTGTCCTCCGCCGGTGATCCAGGGTTTGAGTTTCCAGGATTTTCGATAGAGGAGAGCCGCTCCTGTGGCGGGGCCGCCCACTTTGCGGCTGGAGAGCACCATCATGGTCACCCGGGAGATGTTCCAGGGGAGGGGGTGTTTTCCGAAGGCCTGGCAGGCATCCAGGAGGATGGGGCATCCCGGCGGCAGGAGGGAGGCATTGCCATCCCAGAGGAGTCCCGTCTCGTTGTTGACCAGAGAGAAGGCGGCCAGAGCGGTGTGTGGGGGGATGTTGGGGGGAAGGCTTCCCCCCTCGTCCAGGAGGAAGGGATAGAGGGGGCGGGAGAGGCTGCGGGCGGTTTCCGTGAGGGCGTGGTGTCCTCCCGCATCCATGGCCAGGAGGGAATCTTCCCGGGGGAAGGGGAAGCACCGCAGGGCCAGGTTCATGGCGGCGGTGCCATTGGCGCACCAGAGCACGCCCGTGTCCTTTTCCTCCGCCCCCGCCAGCTGCAGCAGGGTGCGTTCCGCCATGCGCAGGACCCGGCGGCATTCCTCGGCATATTTCGTGAGACCGTGGGGATTTCGGGAGAATCTTTGGGCTAGGATTTCCTGCCAATGGAGGCAGAGAGGCGCGGGGCGATGCCCCGCTGCCTGATCCAGGTCCACAGGAAGCGGGAGGGGTTCCGGGAGTGTCTCCAGAAAGGGGGTCACGGGCGTCCTTCCTTCTCCATGCGTTCGCCCAGGGCCAGCAGGCTCTGGATGTCCTCCAGATCCAGGGATCCGTCAGGCATTAGGGCGGTGTTCAGAAGGAGGTTGGCATTGGCTTGGTGGGCCTTGGCCAGTTCCTGCCAAAGCTCCTCCAGCTTCCGGTGATGGCCCGCATGCTGGGGATGGAAGCTCCGATCCTCCCCGGGCACAAGGCAGCGGCGAATCTCCAGGGGGCGGGTGGTGTTGGAGGCCAGCAGGCCCTCCTTGCCTTCCGGATCCGTCACGCTCAGAAAATCCTCCCCGCCGGAGACCCCCTCCCGGAAGGCCACCAGGGCATTGGGCTGGAGGAAACGGATCATGGCATACAGATCCTCCAGATCATAGGGGGTCTGACGATTCTCCAGGGAATCCCGCCCGGTGAAGCTGATGCCCGCCACAGGCCCGTATTGGGTCAGCAGCTCGTGGAGCTGCTCCTTCACGAAATCCACGTATTCCGCCTGGGCCATGAGTCCCTGGGGAACCCCCTGGGGATGGCGCTGGCGATTCTGCCCGAAGGGATATTCCAGGATGAGCCCCAGGCCATGATATTCGCAAGTGGAGGCCAGTTCCCCGACCAGATCCCGGTTGGCGGCGCTATGGACGGAATGGAAATCCGTGGTGGCGGTGTGGTAGAGGCAGAAGCCATCGGGAAGGACGGCGGGGAAGGTGATGTACCGGGCGCCGGAGGCGATGGCCAGCTCCACCGCATCCACCATGTCGAAGTTCTTGCAGTGGAATTTCTCGGGGAGCTTGCCATATTGCTCCTCCGTCAGGAAATTCCCCGGCTCCTCTCCCTTGCCCAGAAGGGAGGGGAGGCCGAAGTGGAGGGAGAGCCCCAGGATGGCGGAGGTGAACCACTCCAGGGCGGCGTCATGGGGATTCTCCCGATAGGTCTCCGCCTGGTCAAAAAGATAGGTGGGCACGCTGTCGGGAATGCCCTCTTCGTTGTAGTTGACGGTCAGTGCCATGGAGCAAGAAGCCTTCCTGACCGCCCAGGCCTCCCTCCCTTCTCGTCAAGACCGGAAAAGGGGGCGGGAGGGAAGGGATGGCGGAAGGCGGACAGGAGAAATAGGGGGGGAAGGGGTGCCCCGGGGAAGAAAGAAGAGGGCCCCCGGGGCCGTGGAGGGAGGGGGCGGCGGTTCTAGCAGAACTGGGGCAGGGGGAAGGCGGCGGCCAGGGCCTTGACGTCCTTGTGCACTTGCTGGTAGACTTCCTCGTTGCCCAGGTTCTCCACAATCCGGGTCATGAAGTCGGCGATCTTCTCCATCTCCGGCTCCTTCATGCCCCGGGTGGTGACGGCGGCCGTGCCCACCCGGATGCCGCTGGTGACGGCGGGCTTGGCGGGATCAAAGGGAATCATGTTCTTGTTGACGGTGATGCCCGCCTTGTCCATGGCATCCGCCGCATCCCGCCCGGTGACTCCTTTGGGACGCAAATCCACCAGCATGCAGTGGTTGTCCGTGCCGCCGGAGACAATGCGGAAGCCCCGCTTCGCCAGGGCGGCGGCCAACGCCTGGCAGTTCTTCACCACCTGGGCGCCATAGGCCTTGAACTCCGGCGTCATGGCCTCTTTCAGGCACACCGCCTTGGCGGCAATGACGTGCTCCAGGGGACCGCCCTGGGTGCCGGGGAAGACCGCGGAGTTGATCTTCTTGATGTATTGCTCCTTGCAGAGGATGAGCCCTCCCCGGGGGCCACGGAGGGTCTTGTGGGTGGTGGTGGTGACCACGTCGCAGTAGGGGACGGGGCTGGGATGAACCCCGGCGGCCACCAGTCCGGCGATGTGGGCCATGTCCACCATCAGGAGGCAGCCCGCTTTGTCGGCGATTTGGCGGAGGCGGGGGAAGTCGATGATTCTGGGATAGGCGGAAGCCCCTGCCAGGAGCATCTTGGGCTTCACTTCCAAGGCCAGCTTCTCCAGCTCGTCGTAGTTGATGGTCTCCGTTTCCCGGTCCACCCCGTAGCCCACGAAGTTGTAGGTGCGTCCGCTGAAGTTCACCTTCAGACCGTGGGAGAGGTGGCCGCCGGCGTCCAGGCTCATGCCCAGGACGGTGTCCCCGGGCTCCAGCAGGGCAAAATAGACCTCCTGGTTGGCCTGGCTGCCAGAATGGGGCTGCACGTTGGCGGCCTCGGCCCCGAAAAGGGCCTTGGCCCGGTCAATGGCCAGCTGCTCAATCTGATCCACGTTGGCGCAGCCATTGTAGTAGCGCTTTCCCGGAAGCCCCTCCGCATATTTGTTGGTGAGGATGGAACCCTGGGCGGCCCGGACGGCCGGACTGGTGAAGTTCTCGCTGGCGATGAGCTCCAGCCCCTCCGACTGCCGCGCCTGCTCCTGGTCAATCAGGGCGGAGAGCTGGGGATCCACCTGCCGCAGGGCGGCGGTCTCGTCCAAGGAGTAGTTCTCCACCTTGGTCAGACGGCGGATATGCCGTTCGCCCTGGCTGAAGGGGGTGTCCAGCCAGGCCTTCACTACTTGGAGGGTTTCCTGGGAGGAGAGGGCGTCTCCTCCGGTGACCAGGATGTTGCTGTCATTGTGTTCCCGGCTGGACCGCGCCTTCTGCTCGGTTTCCACCAGGGCGGCCCGGATCCCATGGAATCGGTTGGCCAGGATGGACATGCCGATGCCGCTGCGGCAGAGGAGGATGCCGGCATCGATGGCGCCATCCCGCAGGGCGGTGCAGAGGGGGAGGGCGAAATCCGGGTAGTCATCCTCGGGATCCAGGGCGACGGGGCCGAAGTCGGTCACCTGGTAGCCCAGGGCATTCAGTTCTTTCACCAGGAAATTCTTCTTGTCCAGGCCGCCGTGGTCGGAGGCGAGGCCGAGGCGAAGAGTACCGGGGAGAGTTTTCCAATCCGCAAGCATGGGGAGAGATTCCTTAAGCAGTGACTAGGTTTGTCAGGGGGAGTTCAACAAGAGGAAGAGGGGGGCGGGGGCGTTTCTCCAGGGGGAGCATCCTCCCGGAGCTTGGCCATGACCTTCTGGAGATCCTGCCAGACTTGGCGCTTCAAGGCGATGAAGTCGGCTTTGTAGTTCTCGTGGCGCAGCAGGAAGGCCGGATGGAAGGTGGGCATGACGGGGATGCCCAGGTAGTTCCGCCAGTTGCCCCGGGCCTGGATGATGCCGCCTCGCCCAAAAAGGGCCGTCAGGGCCACGTTGCCCAGAAGGACGATGACCCGGGGACGCACCAGGGCAATTTGCCGGCGAAGGTATCCCAGGCAGGCGGCGCTCTCCTCCGCCTGGGGATTCCGGTTGCCGGGGGGACGGCACTTGACCACGTTGGCGATGTAGACCGACGTGGCGGGATCCCGGCTCTCCCGATCCCGCCCCATGGCGTGGATCATGGCGGTGAGCAGCTGTCCCGCCCGCCCCACAAAGGGCTTGCCCTGGGCGTCCTCGTCAGCTCCGGGACCCTCGCCGATGAACATCAGAGGGGCGTTTCGATCCCCGTCTTCCAAGACCAGGTTCTGCCGGGTGGCCCCCAGGCGGCAGCTTTGGCAGGCGTGGCAGCAACGGCTCAATTCCTCCCAAGTGGCCTCCTGGACATCCGGCGGCGCCGGGAAATGGACGGCCGGAGCGGGGGCGGGCTTGGGGGGCGGGGGGGAGGAAGGAAGGGAGGCCTTGGCCGCTTGAGCCTGGACAAAGGCCTGGATGGCCCGTTGCTTCTGCTCCTGCGTGGGCATGGGGCAGGGCGGGGAAATCCCAGGGCGTGCCGGGGCAGGGCGCCCCAATACCCGCAGGTTGGCCTCCGACAGCTCCACCGTGCTCCCCCCCCGAAGCTGCATCTGGCGCACCAGACGGACAAGTTCCTGGACGAGGAGGGGCATCCTGGGAAAAGGGGGGGAGAGGAGAAGGGGAATTACAAGGTGACTTCGACTTTCCGGGAGCCCGGGAGCACCTGGCCGATGGCCATGCCCCGGAAGCCGGCGTTCCGGATGAGGGAGAGCCCCTCCTCCGCCCGGTCCTCCGGCACAAACCAGACCATGCCCGCCCCCATGTTGAAGACCCGGTACATCTCATAGGGATCGATGTCGCCGGCCTCCTGGATGAGGGAGAAGATGGGGGGGGCGTCCTGGATCTGGGAGGCGTCAAAGCGCACATTCACATCCTCGGGAAGGATGCGGGGCACATTGTCATAGAGTCCGCCGCCGGTGATATGGGCGATGCCGTCCAGGGGGAAATGGGCATCCAGGGCGGCCTTCACCGCCTTCCAGAAACACTGGTGGGGCTCCAGCAGGGCCTCTCCCAGGCTCTTTCCGCCCAGACAGGCGGGGCGGTCCTTCACATCGTAGCCCGCTTTCTCGAAGAGCACCTTCCGGGCCAGGGAGAAACCGTTGGTCTGCAACCCGTTGGAGCCAATGGCCAGGGCTATGTGCCCCGGACGGATCTTCTCGCCGGTGATGATCTGATCCTCCTCCACAATGCCCGTGATGCATCCCACCAGGTCAAAGTCGTTCCCATACATGCCCGGCATCTCGGCGGATTCTCCCCCAATGAGGCACACGCCCTCCGCCTTGCAGGCGTCCGCACAGCCAGACAACACGTCCTCATACAGGGGACTCCGCATCTTGCCAATGCCGATGTAGTCCAGGAAGTAGACGGGAGTGGCGCCTTGGACGGCGATGTCGTTGATGCAGTGGTTCACAATGTCGTGGCCCACAGTGTCAAACTTCTCCATCATCTGGGCAATCATCAGCTTGGTGCCCACCCCGTCCACGGAGACCACCATCACGGGATGCTTCCAGCGGGCGAGGTCGATGCGATAGAGTCCGCCGAAGCCGCCGATGGGGGCCAGGACCTGGGGGGTGCGGGTGGAGGCAATGCGCCCCTTCACATTCTTCAGGAGCTGGGTTGCCAAATCAATGTCCACGCCGGCCTGCTTGTAGGCCTCGCTTTTGCCTTCCATCGTGCTCATGTGGGGTCGTTTTTCTGGGTGGGGTGGGGAAAATGGGGAATGGGGGGTACTATACTCTCCCGGGGTGGGGCCCGGGAGTCGCTCCCCCCTATCCGGAGACTTCCCCGCCCGGGGGGGAGAGAACCGTGAGAGAGTGTAAGGAACGGGGAGCGCATAGGTAGTAGGGACCGGTGTTTTCGTTCCGTCCTTCCCCTCCCCCCCCTTCCTCCCATGCCTATGTCTCCCTCACGCTCTATCTTCTCCTCTCTGAACCTCGTGGCTCTCTGTCTCCTGGGCTTCCTCTCCCTCGCCTGCGGGATGTTTAGCGAAGACCTCCTGAACCGCGCCAAGCTGGGGGACCCAGAAGCCCAGGTTCAGATTGGCAAGGCCTTGTTTACGGGGGATGGGGTGGAAGTGAATACAGAATTGGCATATTTTTTCTTCCAAAAGGCGGCCTCCCAGGGGAATCTGGATGGTATTTTTTGGGCAGGGGCGTGCTTGTTGAACGGTTGGGGAGTGCTCCAAGATCCTTATGAGGCGGTGCAATACTTTCGAATCGGCGCAGCTCAGGGACATGCAGACTCGCAGTCCTTTCTGGGGCAGTGCTATGAGAAAGGACAGGGGGTGGAGTTGAACTTCGCGGAGGCGGCGTCCTGGTATCGGAAGGCGGCGGAACAGGGAAATGTCTTTGGCCAGCTGGGCCTGGGCACATGCTATGCCTACGGACGCGGGGTGCCGGAGAACAAGGAGGAGGCGATTCTGTGGCTCGGCCGCGCCTTCGAGAAAGGAAACAAGGAACAACGGCAGGAAGTGTTGACGGTCATCTGGGAAAAGCGCTGGTAAAGAGGCGCCAAACACGAGGGGCAAAACCCATCGGGCGC
>JAEDMH010000165.1 GCA_016303095.1 Lentisphaeria bacterium
CCCCTGCGGCGGAGAATGCCCCTGCGGCGGAGAATGCCCCTGCGGCGGAGAATGCTCCTGCGGCGGAGAATGCTCCTGCGGCGGAGAATGCGCCTGCGGCGGAGAATGCCCCTGCGGCGGAGGCGAAGAAGGAGGAGAGCAATCCGCTTCATCTCCATCCCCCCAAGCGGATGTGCAAGGAATGTTTTTCCTTCTTTGAGAAGGCGAAGGATTTGGAGCAAACCTGTTGTCATCGGGGATGCGAGGGAAAGTGGATTTGGACCCGTTCCCAGCAGTTGACGGCGCACCTCCATGGCCACGACCAGCCTCCTTCCCGAATGTGCGACGAGTGCCAAAAGTCCCTGAAGGAGCGGAAGCCCATTCAGGAGCCCTGTCAGGAATCCGCCTGCCAAGGCACTTGGACCTACGAGCCCTTGGATCAGCTGAAAGACGCCCTTTTGAAGCGCCAGCCCCAGGGTCGCTACTGTCCCTCCTGCTCTGCCTTCTTGAAGGAGCATCCCGCCCAGGAGCTGGTGTGCGAAAAATGCGGCAAGGCCTTCTCCTGGACCTCCCATGAGCAGCTCCTGACCCATCTGGGGGTCTTCCAGAAGCCCACCTGCTGCGCCTCCTGCAACACCCGGGAACTCCAGGAATTGCCTCCTCCGCCTCCGGTGATCATCCCGGCGGCTCAGACGGCCTTCCGGGTGGAAATCCCCGCCGGCGGCCCCTGGCGGGAGAATGGGCTCATCCGGGATTGGCCTGTGGGAATGACCAATGAGGAAATCGAACGCATGGAGAAGGCTGGTCAGCGGGTGGTCTTCCTGGGGGACGATCTAGTGGCAGAAGAAGCCGGCACTCCCTCGCTTCCCGCCCTCCTGGAAGCCGCTCTCAAGAGCGAGAAGGCCTGGAAGGACGCCGCCGTCCTCAATGTGGGCATCCGGGGATGCACCACCGCTTTGGGCACCTTGCGCCTGGAACGGGACGTGGCCCCCTTCTTGCCCCATCTGGTGATCTTCTCCTTCGCCTTCGCCGATGCCCGGGCCAGCGCTTCCCAGGAGACGGGGGAGGCCATGGCCCGCCTGGCGGAGGAAACTCAGAAGCTTCTGGATGCGTTGAAAGAGCTTCCCAGCCATCCCAGGATCATCCCTTGGCTCCCTCACCCCATCTATCCCCAGCAGGACAGCAATGCCCTCTGGCGGGAGAATCTCTCTCCGGATGTCCAGGCCATGAACCGCTATGGAGCCGTTCTCCGCAATCTCAAGGCGGTCTGCGACAAGAATCAGATTGCCGTGGCGGATGGCAAGGCCATCTTTGACATGCAGGGGCAGAAGACCGCCATGGCGGGCATGGCCACCTGGAATCGCGCCAATGCGGAAGGTTGCAAGACCCATCTTCGGGCCATCCTGGAAGCCTTGAAGGCCTAGGGGTAGGGCGAAGAAGCGCCTAGGAGAGAAGAACACCCTAGGGCGCTGGCACAGGGGGGCGCCGTCGGAAAGAAAAAGGGGGGAGGCGTCGCTTCCCCTCTCTGGTCTCCCTTGCTGTCTCCGGAGGCTTCTGCCCTCCGAGAAGGAACGGTTATGCAGAAAACCATGGATTTGACCTCGGGAAGCATTCCCCGCAAGGTCATTCTCTTTTCCCTGCCCCTCCTGGGCACCCTGATTCTCCAGCTGCTCTTCAATGCCGTGGATGTGGCGGTGGTGGGGCGCTTCGCCTCCCATCGCGCCTTGGCGGCTGTGGGCTCCACCTCCTCCCTGATCTCCCTGCTGGTGAATCTCCTGGTAGGGGTCTCTGTGGGATGCAACGTGGTGGCCGCCAATGCCTTCGGGGCCAATGACCGCCCAAAGCTGGACAAGATCCTCCACACCTCCATGGCCTTCTCCCTGGGCGCCGGAATCGTCTTGGGAATCCTGGGGCTTTTCCTGGCCAGACCCTTGCTGGTTTGGATGAACACCCCGCCAGATGTCTTGGACGGGGCTGTCCTCTATATGCGGATCTACTTTGCAGGCATGCCTTTCCTGCAAGTCTACAATTTCGGCTCCGCCATTCTCCGGGCGGTGGGGGACACCCGGAGGCCCTTCCTCTATTTGGTGGCCTCCGGCCTCCTGAATGTGGGCCTGAATCTCGTCTTGGTGGTCTTCTGCCATCGAACCGTGGATGGTGTGGCCCTGGCCACAGTCTTCTCGGAAGGGCTGTCCATGATTCTGGTCTGGCGTGCCCTGGAGCGCACGGGGGAGGGCATCTGTTTGCAGCGGCGGAAACTGGCCATCCATTGGGGAATCCTGGGAAAGATCCTGGCCATCGGGGTGCCCGCCGGCATCCAGTCTTGCTGCTTCTCCTTCTCCAATGTGGTCATCCAGTCCGCCGTCAATTCCTTCGGCTCCCAGTGCGTGGCTGGCTGCGCCGCCGCCTTGATTTGGGAATGCCTGGCCTGGACTGGCTCCTATGGCTACAACCAGACCGCCACCAGCTTCGTGGCCCAGAATCTGGGCGCCGGCAATCTTCCTCGGGTCCGCTCCTCCATCCGTTGGTGTCTCCTCACTGGCACCGCCACTCCCGCAATCCTGGGACTCCTGGGAATCTTGGCCGCCACTCCCCTTCTCCGACTCTTCAACGACGACCCCCAGGTGATTCCCTGGGGCATCCAGAGAATGCAAGTGGTGCTGAGCTCCTACGCCATCCTTGGGATCATGGATGTGCTATGCGGCTCCATCCGGGGCATGGGACGCTCCGTCTTCGTGACGGCAGTACTCTTGCTGGGGGTCTGCGGATGCCGGATCCTTTGGACCAAATTCCTCTTCCCCCTTCATCCCACCATCTCCTTCCTCTTCCTTTCCTATCCGGTCTCCTGGCTGATCAGCCTCATTCCCATGGGCATCTATCTCCATGCCCTCCTGAAGAGGGAAGGACACAAGAAGATTGCCGCCGCCCCATAACAGCCCCCCCAAAAAAAAATATCTTTTTCCCCCCCTCGATATCCCGGACTATTTGTCGTAGATTTCGTGGATGAGAGCCGGATCCTTTCCGATGATCTCCAGATATCGGGCCAAAAGACGGCGGGCGGAACCCCATTCGGTATTGGGACTCATGCAACTGAAATATTCGTAGGTGATGATCCGCTCCACCAGGGGAGAGGCTTCTTGGAGCTTCATATACAAGGTGCGATAGTCTGCCTGACGGAACACGGCAGGGGGTTCTCCATGTCCCGGGAATGGGCGCTGGAAGGTCTCGATGTTGCTCCAAAGTTCAATGCCGCAACGGCGGAACATCTCTCCTACCTTGATGTACCACTCCGCTAGCCCATTGTCCTCAATCTTCCCGTAGAAGCAGGCGGGCGCCGCAATCTTGTCCTGGGGCGCGCAGTAGTCCAATAGCCCCGCCACCCGCTCGTAGAAATAGCGCCCGTAGATGTCCACCCACTGATCCACAGTGTATTGCCGACTCATGTCCCCCAGGAATCCCTGGAAGGAGGGAGACATGAAGGTCTTCATCTGGGGGAAGTTGGCCCGCATATACTGAAGCACCTCCGTGCAGATGTCCAGGAAGTTGAAGTGCCAGGGCAGGGCCTCCAGGGTGACATAGAGCCCCTGGAAGCAGGGGTGCCCCGCATATTTCGCCACGGTGCGATCGTAGTAGCGCTTGTTGTCATCCACTTCCTTCTTCCAGTCTCCCAGATGAAGATTGGTGATGCCCTGGGGACCTCCCAGGAAGAGGCGCATCCCGTATTTGTCCGCCAGGCGGAAGACCATGTCCAGGAGATTCTCATCCTCTGGCCAGGTGGTGGAACGGGGATCCTCCGCCGAAAGACGCACTCCATTCTGCTCGCACTCGGTGCGGATGACGAAGAGCTGGTCGATCCCTATGGCCTTCATCATCTGAAAGTCTTGCTCCCATTCCTTCAGGCCGGAATTCATGATGCCGGTGTCGGAGATGAGCATGTTCACAAAGGTGCCCGTGATGGGCTTCAAGGTCACGTTCTTCAGCATAAGCAAGAGAAAGAAAAGGGAAGAGAAAGAAAAGGGAAGAGAAAGAAAAGGGAAGAGAAAGAAAAGGGAAGAGAA
>JAEDMH010000166.1 GCA_016303095.1 Lentisphaeria bacterium
GTCGCTGTAGAAAAGGGGCGTCATGGTTTGGGGGAGAGGGCGTTTTTCAGGGCCTGGAGAACCTGGATCATGTTGGCGTAGCGCTGGTTCAGATTTTTGCGCAGGCATCCGGCCACCAGGAAATCCAGCTTGGGGTTCAGGTTGGGCTGGAGTTCCCGGAGAGGGCGGGGTTGGACCTGGGGGCTGGCCTGGTGCTTCCAGGTTTCCCGGGGGGTGCTTCCGGAGAAGGGGTGTTTTCCCGTGAGGAGCTGATAGGCGATCAGGCCGAAGGCGAAGACATCCGAGGCTTGGTAGGAGAGCTTTTGGAGGAACTGTTCCGGGGCCATGAAGCCGGGGGTGCCCAGCTGGCGCCGGGGGCCGTGGGAATCCATGGGGCGGCACAGGTCGAAGTCGGTCAACTTCACCGTATAGGTGGAGCCCTGGCGCTGCATGAGGAAGTTTTCCGGCTTCACGTCCAAGTGCATCAGGCCGCATTGGTGAACCCAGGCCAGGGCCTGGGCCATCTCCAGGAGCACATGGAAAAGACAGCCCTTCAGGGTGGCGTCCCCCTGGGTCATCAATGTCCGCAAAGGCGGGCCGTCCACGTATTCCAGAATCTCGTAGGGCTTCAGAAAGTGGCTGCCCCGCTCCAGGGAATTGACCACATTGGGATGGGGGGAGAGGCGCATTCGCGCCTGGGCGCCCGCCTGGAAACGCTTTCGCAGGGAGAGGGAGAGCAGCTTGGAGGAGTGCATTTCCCGCAGCACCGCCGGCGTGCCGTCTCCCAGGGTGATTTTCCAGAGGCGGGCCATGCCTCCCACGGCCAGTTCCTGGCCTAGGGTGTAGGAGAGGGAGGAGGCACCCATTATTGCGTCACCAGGAGTCCGCCTTTCAGGACGATTTCCCGATCTTCCTGGTTCAGGGTGCATTTCAGGACGAACTCCCGGCCTTTGGCGAAGGCGTGGATGTCGTCCCCTTGGGCCAGCTGGGCGCGCAGGCCGGCGATGGTGATGGGGTCTCCTTCCTTCAGGGCCTCGTAGTCCTCCCGGTTTTGGAAGCAGAGGGGGAGGATTCCGAAGTTCACCAGATTGGCGGCGTGGATGCGTTCGAACGAGAGAGCCAGGACGCATCGGATGCCCAGGAACATGGGGCAGATGGCGGCGTGTTCCCGGCTGGATCCTTGTCCGTAGGATTCCCCTGCCACGATGAAGCCGGCCTTTCCCTGATCCCGGAGGGCGGCCGCCCGCTGGGCGAAGGAGGGCTTGCCGGGTTCGGTGTAGCAGTCGAAGACCACCTGGGCGTATCGGGGGATGTTGCTGCGCAGCTTCAGGTTGGCGCCGGCGGGCATGATGTGGTCCGTGGTGATGCGGTCTCCCACGGCGATGACGGCCTCTCCCTCCAGGGTGTCGGGCAGAGGCGTGCAGTGGGGGGGCTCCCCGATGGTCTCCTTCCGGATGATCTCCACGGGCGTGCCTTCGGGGGGCGGAACAATCACCATCCGGTCATCCACCAGGAAGTGTTCCGGCATGGTCCAGGCCGGCTCCTCCCAGTGGAGTTCCTGGGCCAGGGCGGCGGGATCCGTCAGGACGCCGGTGAGGGCGGTGGCCACGGCGGTGGCGGGACTCACCAGATAGCATTGATCGTTCTTGGTGCCGGTGCGGTTCAGGAAATTCCGGTTATTGGTGCGCACGGAGATGGTGCCGGAGGCAGGGCTGAACCCCTGGCCGATGCAAGGGCCGCAGGCGCTCTCCAGGATGCGGCATCCCGCGGCCAGCATGGTGGCCAGGCTGCCGTCCCTGGCCAGCATTTCCAAGACCTGTCGGGAGCCGGGAGCCACGGCCAGGGAGACTCCCGGATGGACGCACCGCCCCTTCAGCATGGCGGCCACCAGCTGCATGTCCTTCAGGCTGCTGTTGGTGCAGGATCCCACCAGCACTTGGCTGCAGGGCAGGCCAGCCACTTCCGCCACAGGCTTCACGTTGGCGGGATTGGAGGGGCAGGCGGCCAGGGGCACCAGCTGATCCAGGGGGATCTCCAGCACCCGGTCATACTGGGCGCCTTCCTGGGCGGCCAGAGGCACCCATTGTTCCCCCCGTCCCTCCGCCTCCAGGAAGCGTCGAGTCTCCTCGTCGGAGGGGAAGACGGAGGTGGTGACGCCCAGCTCGGCGCCCATATTGGTGATGGTGGCCCGCTCCGGCACGGAGAGAGTGGCCACCCCCTCGCCGAAATACTCCACGGCGGTGCCCACGTTGCCCTTGCTGGAGAGGATGGAGAGGACCTTGAGGATCACGTCCTTGGCGGAGACCCAGGGGGAGAGTTTTCCCGTGAGCTTCACCCCCAGCACCTTGGGGCAGGTGAGGCGGAAGGGAATGCCGGCCATGGCCCGGGCCACGTCCAGCCCTCCGGCCCCGATGGCCACCATGCCGATGCCGCCGCCAGTGGGGGTGTGGGAATCGGAGCCCAGGAGGGTCTTGCCGGGGATGCCGAAACGCTCCAGATGGACCTGGTGGCAGATGCCGTTGCCGGGTCGGGAGAAGCGGACCCCTTTGGCTGCGCAGACGCTCTGAAGATAGAGGTGGTCATTGGCGTTTTCGGGCCCCATCTGGTTGGTGTTGTGGTCGATATATTGGACGGAGAGTTCGGTTTTCACCCGGGGGACGCCCATGGCCTCCAGCTCCAGGAAGGCCATGGTGCCGGTGGCGTCCTGGCAGAGGGTTTGGTCGATGCGGATGGCAATGGGGGTGCCGGGAATCAGCTCCCCCTCCACGAGGTGGGAAGCCAGGATTTGCTGGATGAGATTCAGTGCCATGGAGAGAAATGCCGTGAGGCAGGGGAGGAGGTTGTGAGAGAGGGAGAGAGGGAGGGGGGGGCTACCAGTCTAGGGCGAAGCCCAGGGAGTTGATGCCGCTTCCGATGCCCAGGAGGGCTACTTTCATGCCGGGAAGGAGGTGTCCTCGTTCCTGGGCCAGGGCCAAGGCCAGGGGAAGGGAGGCGGAGCCGCAATTTCCGGTTTCGGGGAAGAGGGGGAAATCCCGTTCCACGGGGAGGGACAGGCGTTGGAAGAGGAGATCCCGGTGGGCCTTGCCCACTTGGTGTCCGCAGACGAGATCCGGGAGGGCGTCTCCCCAGGGGGCGTCCTGGCGGAGAGTGCGCCACATCCGTTCCGCCACTTGGATCCCTTCTTCCAGGAGACGGTGAGAGTCGGTGCGCATCACCGGGGCGCTTCCTTCCGTCATGCCGCCGGCGGCGTCTCCCCGGCAGAGGTCGTTGCCTTGGCAGTTGGAAGCCTGCCCCATGGCCCGGAGGGGATGCCCCCCTTTCCGGGTGAGGATGAGGGCGGCGGCGGCGCTGCCAATGGTCAAGCTGGCAAATTCCTCCTTCAAACTCTGGCGGGTCACCGTGAGATCCTGGTTGAGACGCTGGATGGTGTGCTCCACCAAAGGCCCTCCATTCTCCCCCGTGACGGCCATGGCGCAATCCAGCATTCCCATTTCGATCATGGGGGCCAGGACGGCCAGGGCGCTGGCCACGCCTAGACAGGCGTTGGAGAGGTCGAAGTTCAGGACATCCTGGGAAAGGCCCAGCTTTCGCACCACGGAGGTGGAGGTGGCCGGCTCCACGCAATCCCGGGAGACGCCGCAAAAGAGGAGGGCTTGGATCTTCTGAGGGGGGATCCTGCTCAGGGCCAAGGCTTTTTGGGCGGCGAGAACCGCGGCGTCGCTGGGGAGTGTGCCCGGTTCCCAGAAGCGGCGTTCCCGGATGCCTGTCATCATTTCCAGCCGTCCCTCCGCCAGGTGCAATCTCTGGTAGAGAGGGGAGAGACGCTTCTCCAACTCCTCGCTGGTCATGACCCGGGGAGGCAATACGCCGGCCGCCGTGTGGAGATGGACATGTTGGAAGCGCATGGGGAAAGGGGGAAAGAGACAGGGGCAGGGGAGGGCGGAAAAACGAAATAATGTAATTCCTAGACTCCCTGCGGAACTCCCTTTTCCAGGGGAGGTGCCATCCTTGGCAAGATAG
>JAEDMH010000030.1 GCA_016303095.1 Lentisphaeria bacterium
GTGTTTCCCCTCCGTGGTCTCCGTGTCTAGAAAAGGGTATCCTGGGTGAGGGTCCAGGGGATGGGGGGCTGCCCCTTTTCCTTTAGGCGTAAGTTTGTGGTGGAGAAGGGTTTAGAGCCGAAGAAGCCCCGATAGGCGGAGAGGGGGGAGGGGTGAGGGGCGGTCACGATGACGTGGCGTGTTTCGTCCAGGAGGGGGAGTTTTTCCTGGGCATGTTTTCCCCAGAGGAGGAAGGCCACGGGGTGGGGGAGGGCGTTGCAGGCGGCGAGGATTTGGTCGGTGAGAGTTTGCCATCCCAGGCGGGCATGGGAGCCGGGTTTTCCCTCTTCCACAGTGAGGATGGTATTGAGGAGGAGGACGCCCTGTCGTGCCCATTCCGTGAGGTCGGGGTGGAGTGGGGGGGTGGCGTCCCAGTCCTGGGCATATTCTCGGAGGATATTGTGGAGGGAGGGGGGGAGTTGGGTTCCCTGGGGGACGGCGAAGGCCAGTCCCATGGCCTGTCCTGGTTCGTGATAGGGATCCTGTCCCAGGATGACGGCCCGTACCTTTTGCGGTGGGGTGAGTCTCAGGGCGGTGAAGACCTTACCCCGTGGGGGGAAGACGGTGCGTCCGCTTTCCCGGATGGCTTCTGCTCGTTCCAGGGGTTCGAGGTGGGGCGGGGCAGGAAGGACTTCTGCCCATGCTGGGGGGAACTCTTCTCTGGGGAGCTGGGGGGAGGGTGGCACTATTGGAGTCTCCGGAGGATGTATTCCTTTCGGGAGGGGGGATTGGCTCCCATGAGGAAGTTGACGAAGCCGTCCAGCTTCCGGGCATTTTCCAGGGTGACCAGCTGGAGTCGGATATCCTCTCCCCGGATGAACTGCCCGAATTCCTTGGGGCTGATTTCTCCCAGTCCCTTGAAGCGGGTGATTTCCGCCTCCTTTCCCATGGCTTTCACTGCCTTGTCCCGTTCCTCTTCCGAGTAGCAGTAGACGGGGGCCTTGGATTTGCTTCGTACCCGGAAGAGGGGGGTTTCCAGGATGAAGAGGTGTTCGGCGGAGAGGAGTTGAGGGAAGAACCGGAGGAAGAACGTGATAAGGAGATTTCGGATATGGTATCCGTCGGGGTCGGCGTCGGTGGCGATGATCACCTTGGCGTAGCGGAGATTCTCCATGGTGTCCTCGGTGCCCAAGGCGCGCATGACGCAGTAGAGTTCCTCATGTCGGTAGAGGACTTCCCGGCTGGCGTTGCAGCAGTTGAAGACCTTTCCTTTCAGGGCGAAGACGGCCTGGTGCTGGGCATCCCGGTTCTGGACCACGCTTCCGGCGGCGGAGTCTCCCTCGGTGAGGAAGAGCATGGAATTCTGGCAGAAGGCCTTTTCCTCGGGCTTCCGGCGGGAGTCGGTCTCGTTCAGATGGAATTTGCAGTCCCGGAGCTTCTGGATTTTCAGGGAGGACTTGGCGGCCAGCTCCTTGGCGCCCTTCCGGATGTTCTGGATTTCCTTCCGGATGCTCTCGTTCTTCGCCAGCTTCTCGAAGATGGCCGCCTTCGCCTCGGGGTTCTTGTAAAGGAACTGAACCAGGGCGTTCTTGACCTCGTTGGCTACCGCCCCGCGAATCTCGTAGTTGCAGAGCTTGTGCTTGGTCTGGGCCTCGAACTTGGGATTGTTGAGGCGCAGGGAGACCGCCCCGAAAAGCCCCGCCCGGACATCCTCCGGATCGTAGGTCTTGTCTTTGGGCGCCAATTCATTGATGCCCTTGACCACCCCTTCCCGGAAGGCGGTGAGATGGGTGCCGCCATCGTTGGTGAACTGGGTGTTCACGAAGGAGTAGTAGTTTTCGTTGGCGGAATTGGTATGGCAGAAGGCGAATTCCAGGGTGCTGGAGCGGTAGTGGATGGGGGGATAGAGGGGTTCGGACTCCATCTTGTTCTCCAGGAGATCCAGCAATCCCCGTCGGGAATAGAATTTCTTTCCGTTGAATTCCAGGGTGAGGCCGATGTTCAGCCAGGCATAGTGTTGCAGACGGCGTTCCAGGAGCTTCTGGTCAAAATGGAAGTCGCCGAAGATCTGGCGGGAAGGGAGGAAGGAGATGCAGGTGCCGTTGGATTCCCCCGTCTCTCCCTTCTCCTTCTGAATCAGTTTCCCCTCGCAGGAGGTCACCCGGGCCATCTGCCCATTCCGGAAACTGGTGGCCACAAAATTCTGGGAAAGAAAATTCACCGCCTTGAGACCCACCCCGTTCATGCCAATGGAGGCGGAAAAGGCCACCGGCTTCCCCGAAGCCTCCTCCCCATATTTTCCCCCCGTGTTGATCTGGGAAACGCACTCCCGCAATTTCCCCAGGGGAATGCCCCGGCCATAGTCCCGGATGGTGACGGTCTTGTCCTGGGCAAGGGTGACCACAATCCGCCGCCCATACCCCATCAAAAACTCGTCAATGGAATTGTCCACCACCTCCTTGAAGAGGACGTAGAGGCCGTCGTCGTTGTGATCCCCGTTGCCCGGCGCCCCAATGTACATGGAGGGGCGCTTGCGCATGTGCTCCAGGGGATTCAGGCTCCGAATGGAGTCCTCGTCGTAGTGGGCCGCCCCCGCCTCCGATGGAGTCTTCTCCTGGGAAAAGAGGAGATCCTCCGGCGCAGGAGCGTCGGCGGACTGGGGAGGACGCTGGGAATTTTCGGCTTGGGGCATGGCACGGGGAAGGGACGGCGCCCCCGCGGGAGGAGGGCTCCGGGGTGGGACGGGAGAAGCAGGGGGGAGGGAAGGGCGCGGCGGGGGTGAGGCCACGCCCCTTTTCCTGACGTTTCTCCTCGTCTACTTCTTCTTGCCTTTCTTGGGGGAGGGATTGCTCTTGGGGGCGTGGAAGCCCTTGCCGCTGGTGTGGCGGTGTTTCCGGGGGCTGCCCTCGTCGTCCAGGAAGGGGTCGTCGTTGTTGAGTTCATCCAGGATGTCGGGTTGTTCGTCCTCGTCATCCCAGCTGTCCTCGCTTTCGTATTCGGCGTCCATGTCGTCGAATTCGTCTTCGTCGGTGTCGTTGTCGAAGTCGTTTTGGAGAGAGGATGCCATCACCAGCTGTCCGCATTCGGGGCAGTATCCGTCTTCCTTCTCCACGTCAGCGACCTTGACTTTGCATTCGCAGTGTGGGCATTTGATGGATTCGCCGGCCATATGGTAGAGTGCTCCTGGTAAGATTTTCTTGGTTATGGGGGGAAGGATTTTCCGGGGGCGTCCTAGGCAGGGCGTCTTCCGGTAACGGCGGGTAATTTACACGCCGTGAGGGATTTGTTTTTGGGGAATTTTTAGGGGGATTATTCGGTCTTTTCCCCCTTGGCGTTCTTTTGGAGGAGGGCCATGAGGAATTCCACATTGGTGCTGAATTTCCGGAGATTGAGCACCAGGCGTTCCATGGCGTTGGCGGGGTCTCCGATGGAGCAGAGTCCTTTGCGGAGGGACCACATGATTTCCAGTTCGGCGGGATCCACCAGGAGTTCCTCCCGGCGGGTGCCGGACTTGGTGATGTCGATGGCGGGGAAGATGCGGCGGTCGGCCAGCTGGCGGTCCAGATGGAGTTCCATGTTGCCGGTGCCCTTGAACTCCTCGAAGATCAACTCGTCCATTCGGCTGCCGGTGTCAATGAGGGCGGTGGCCAAAATGGTGAGGGAGCCGCCTCCCTCGATGTTTCGGGCGGAGCCGAAGAAGCGCTTGGGCTTGTGGAGGGCGTTGGCGTCCAAGCCTCCGGAGAGGATGCGCCCGGATTTGGGGGCCAGGGTGTTGTAGGCCCGGGCCAGCCGGGTGATGGAGTCCAGCAGGATGACCACATGTTTCCCGTTTTCCACCAGGCGTTTGGCCCGTTCCGAGACCAGGTCGCAGAGGGCGGCGTGGTGTTCCGGGGGCTCGTCAAAGGTGGAGGCCACGATTTCCGCATCCACCAGGCGCTTCATGTCGGTCACTTCCTCGGGGCGCTCGTCAATGAGGAGGACGATGAGGGTGATGTCCTCGTTGTTCTCCAGGATGGAATTGGCCAGCTTTTGGAGGATGATGGTCTTTCCCGTGCGGGGCTGGGCCACAATCAGGCCGCGCTGGCCCCGTCCGATGGGGGTGACCAGATCCGTGACCCGCATGCTCAACTCCTCCTTTCCCCGCTCCATCAGGAGCCGTTTGGTGGGATAGAAGGGGGTGAGGGTTTCGAAGGCGTGGAGGCCGTGGCGTTGGGAGAGGGGCAGTCCGTTCACCGCCAGGAGCTGGAGCATGACGCTGCGGGGATCGTTGGGCTTGGGGTGGCGGATGCTGCCCAGGACGCAGTCTCCCACCCGGAGACCATAGCGTTTCACCAGGATGGGGGCGAGGTGGATGTCCTCGGGGGATTCCTGGTAGTTCAGGGCGGCGGAGCGCAGGTGCCCGTATCCGTCCCGTCCGATTTCCAGGACGCCTTCCCCGTAGGTGGTCTGGAGTTCTCCCCCGTCCCGGGCGGCGTTGACCTGGATGATTTCATCCACTAGGGCGCCGGCGGTGGGGAAGTCCTTGAGGGTGATGCCCAATTCTTCGGAGAGGGTCACCAGGACTTGGGTGTCGGTGCCCAGGAGATGGGGGCGATAGAGGCGTGGGCGGGCGGCGGGCTTTTCCGGGGCGTTGTCCACGTAGGCGGGAGCCACATCCTCCTCGGGGGTGAAGTCCGCCATGAGTTCCGGGGGCAAAGCCCCCTCGTCCCGGACAAAGCGGGCCTTGGAGGGTTTGGGCGCCTTCCCCTTCTTGGATTCCTTTCCCTCCCGGGATTTCTTCCCCTGGGAACCCTCCTGGGGGATCCGGATCTTTTCCGCCCGGGCGGTGGCTCGTCTCGGGGGTGGCAGGGTGATGGGGTTGCCTGGCGTGGAGGTGCTGGAGCGGGAGAGGGTGACCAGGCCGGTGCCCAAGTTGGGGATGAGGGTGCTAAAGAGGGGCGTCTCCCGGCTGGCGGAGAACTCGTCATGCACATCCCGATCTTCCTTGGGGGAGTCGGAGGGCTGGGGGGCCTTTTCTTCCTGGGCTTCGTCTTCCGGGGAGAAGGTGTAGCTTTCGAGTGCGTCGCTGGGGGTGTCCTTGGAGTCTGCCATGATGGGGGGGGGATCGGGGCTTGGTTTGGGGGGCGCAATGAGGAAAAGCGGGGCGTCTAGCTCTTGGCGTCAGCGTGTTTGTTGACTGTCCAGGGCCTGGGGATCCAGGCGTTGGAGGAGGAGACGGCATTTTTCCCGCAACTCCTCCAGAGTGCCTGTGGTTTCCAAAACGTAGTCTGCCCTCCGCCGCTTTTCCTCCAGGGAGAGCTGGGAGGCCAGGCGGGCCCGGATCTCCTCCGGGGACCAGCCCCGTTGGCGAAGACGCAGGAATTGCGTTTCCGGGGGACACCAGAGGGCGATGACGGGGATGTGGGGCTGGTGCCATCCGGATTCATACCAGAGGGGGATGGCGGCGAAGAGAGGGCGTGGGGCGGCCAGGGCTTCCAAGCGGGAGAGTTCCTGGCGGATGAGGGGATGGGTCAGCTGGTTCAGCTGCTGGAGGGCCAGGGGGTGGGAGAAGACCCGTTGGGCCAGGCGGGGGCGGTTCAGGGCGCCCTCCGGGGTCAGCAGGTCCTGGCCGAAGGCTTGGGCAATGGCGGCCAGGAGGGGGGTGCCGGGAGCGTAGAGCTGGTGGGCCACCTGGTCGGCGTCCGCCCCGTGGGCTCCCCATTCCTGAAAGAGCCTCAAGGCGGTGCTTTTTCCGGTGCCGATGCCTCCGGTGATGACAATCATGGACATGAGGAGAGGGTATCCAGGATGGCTTGGACCAGGCGTCCGGGGGTTTCCTCGGTGAAGGAGGAGAAGGGGAGGGGGATGGCGCCGGGGTGCTGGTGCCGCAGCCAGGTCAATTGCTTGCGGGCGTATTGGATGGTGCGGTTGGCCAGCAGGGTCTGGAGTTCTTCCTGGGTGCCGGGAAGCTCTCCCTTGAGCCAGGCGGCAATCTCTCGGTATCCCAGAGCCTGCCAGGCCGTGGGCGCCTGGGCCAAGCCCGCCTCCAAGGCCCGGCGGCATTCCTCCACCCACCCCTGGCGAAACATGAGGGCCGTGCGTTGCCGGATGCGCTCCTTCAAGGCGGAAAACTCCGGGAGGAGGCAGAATTGGCGGAAGCCTGCCCGGGGACTCTGGGTGCGCTCCTTCAGGGCCCAGGGGGCGCGTCCCGTCAACCGAAGGACTTCCACTGCCCGGAGAAGATGTCGGGGATTTTGGAGAAGATCCCCGGGGGGATCTCCGGCTTGGCGAAGTTCCTGGCGCAGGGCTTCCAGTCCCCCTGGGGCGGCGGCCTCCTCCCGCAGGCGTTGGGCTAGGGCCGGATCCCCGGGCATGAGGGAGAAGCCGTAGACCAAGGCCCGGGCATACAAGCCCGTGCCCCCCGCCAGAACCGCCACCTTTCCCCGCTCTTGAATCTGCCCGATGACCTCCCGCACCAAGGGCAGAAAACGATTCACATTCCAGGACTCCTGCAAGGACAGAAAGCCCACCAGGTGATGGGGCGCCAGGGAAAGCTCCTCCGGCCCGGGCTGGGCTGTCCCAATGGGCAGCTTCTCATAGACCTGCATGGAGTCGAAGGAAACCACCTCCCCCCCTAGCTGCGCCGCCAGACGGGCCGCCACGCCGCTCTTCCCGGAACAGGTGGGCCCCAGAATGACCAGGGTTTCCGTCGCCATCCTACTTCTTCTTGGGGGATGGGGGCGGGGGAGTGGCGCGCCGGGCGAAGAAGAGTTCGTAGACCAGCAGGAAGACGATGGAGCAGGAGATGGCGCTGTCCGCCACGTTGAAGGCGGGCCAGAACTCGAAGCGGAGGAAATCCACCACCCCTTGGGGGAAGAAGAAACGGTCGATCATGTTGCCCAGAATTCCCCCCAGCAGGCATCCGCAGGGGATGGCGTAGCAGGGATTTTTCTCCACGATGCGGGACCAAAGGAGAATCAGGGCCAGGGCGACCGCCAGGGAGAAGACCCCGAGGAGCCAGGTCCATTCATGGAAGAGCCCCCAGGCCGCCCCTGGGTTGCGCCAGTGCACCAGCCGGAAGACCCCGGGAAGAATCACCCATTCTCCCATTCCCGGCTCTGGCCAGACGTGGCAGACCCAGAATTTGGTCAGATGGTCCAAAAAGAGGACCAGTAGGGCGCATACGCCCGGCCAGCCCAGGAGGGCAGTTGGGGAAAGAGAGGATTTCACAGGGAAGAACAAGGTGGAGACGGGACGGCGTCGCCCTTCTCCTGCCCGGAAGGGGGAGAAGAGCCTGCCGTCAGATCCCGTGGAGTCAGTCCATCTGCGCCAATGCCGTGATTCTCGCGGGCTGGCGCAAAATTCTCTGTCTCCACGAGCCCCGGGGGGCGGCAAACAAACGAAGACACGCCCAAGGTAGAGAAGGCGGGAGTGTCGTGGGAACGGGACAGGGGTTCCTTAGAGGATAGGGGCCTGGCATCATATTTTGCCGGCAACGGGGCATACCATAGCCCCTCAAGGACAATTTGGCATCCCCCCTCGATCCTTTTCTTTCTCCCTCCTTCCCATCCCCCTTTTACCGGATCCGGGCTTCCTGCACGTAGGCCTTGGCGGCGTCCGCGCACTCCTGGAGGAAGGAGGGCTTGGTGCGGCTGGCGGTGCGCAGGCTTTCCTGGGGGAGGTTTTCGTGGGGGACGAAGGGCTGGAAGATCCATCGCTTGGCCCCTTGGAGTTCCTGGCCGGCCTGGCGGATCTCCTCCAGGGTGTGGAAGGATTCCAGGATGGTGGTGCGGAACTCGTAGTCCTTGGCCTGCTGCCGGATCAGGGCGATGGAGTCCCGGATCTTCTGAATGTCCCCGTAATGGACGAACTCCGGGTAACGGGGAAGGGAGCACTTCACGTCCATGGCCACGTAGTCCACCATGGCCAAAATGTCCCGCAGCATCTCCGGATGGGAGCCGTTGGTGTCCAATTTCACCAGAAAGCCCTCTTCCTTGAAGAACGCAATGGTGTCGGGCAACCCCTCGTGGATGGTGGGCTCCCCGCCGGAGATGGTGACGGCCTTGACCCACTCCTCCCGATAGTGCTCCAACCTCTGCTTCAGGATGGCGAAGGAGAAGGTTTTGGCATGCCAATCCCCAATCAGATCCACGTTGTGACAAAACCCGCAGCGGAAATTGCACCCGCTGGTGAACATGAGCACTCCCAGGTGCCCCGGATAGTCCACCAGGCTGGGCTGCCGCAGCATGGCGTTGATCACGGATTTTGCTTCGAGATTACGCAAGGGTCAGGGCCTCGTTCAGGATGGCTTGAATCATTTCAGGGGTGATGAGACCCTTGCCTTCTTCAGAGTAGTCGGTCTGAAGCCCCAAAAACTGGTAGAGCCGGGAGTGTTTGCACACGGGGTCGGCGGCATCCGGGGCGGGATTGGCCAGATACCGGATCTTGCCAGTCTCGTCCTGGACGCCCACCACCATGGCGGGAATGCGGCTGGGATTGAGGCATTCGGTTTTGCAGAACTCAACTAACCCGTTCTCTTCCAGAACGTTATGATATTCCTTGCGAAACCGGGCGTACTGGGGGGCTTCCGCCAGCATTTTGTCCAGCCGTCGATTCAGCATGGCGCATTTGGCGCATCCGGGCTTTCCGAAGACGTGGACGGTAAGGGGGGTGTTGGAAGTGGTCATGGGAGGAACAGAGGCGTGGGGGGGGCTATTGGGCGACTTCGTAGGAGGCGTCGACGCCGGCGTTGGCGCTTTCCACCGCATAGTCTCCCCGATGCCGGTTGATCAGCTCGCCATAGCGCTTGGACTTGTTCCAGTTCTGGATCTTGCTGAAATATCCCACCACCCGGGTGAGGCCGAAGACCTCCGTGGAACCGCATTGGACGCAGCATTCCTGGAGTCCCCGGGACTGGTGTCCGCAATGCTGGCAGTAGGTGAATTCGGGGGAGATGGTGATTTGGGCGGCCTGGGTGCGGTTGAAGCTCAGGCGGATGAGTTCTCCAATGGCCTCGGGAGAGGGCTTCTCCTCCCCCACGAAGGCGTGGATCATGGCGCCGGATTCAATGAGGGAGTGGAAGACCCCCTGCTTCCGGATGCGCTCCACCAGGGAGACGGGGGCCTCCGCCGCCAGATGGATGGAGTTGGTGTAGTAGGCCACGTCCTCGGAGTCGCCCTTGAAGCAGGAGAGGGCCTCGGGACGGAAGTAGAGCAGGTCGGCCTTGGCCAGACGGCGGGCGGCGGATTCGGCAGGGGATTCCTCCAGGGTGAACTTCAGCCCCAGCTTCTCGGTGTACTGCTTGGTGCGCAGATACATGTGGGCCGTGAGGCGCAAGGACATGTCGTAGGCCTCCTCGCTCTCGTGCATCTCCTTCCCCGTGAGGAACTTCACCATGTCGTTCATGCCCAGCATGCCGATGATGTAGGTGCATTTGTCCAGCTCAATGTAGGGACGCCCGTCGCAGGCGGTCTTGCCCACCTGCCACAGGGGACGCCCCGGCTCCGACATCATCAGGGCAATCATCTTCTTCTTCTGAAGATGGGCCTGGACGGCCAAATCCATCATCTTGTCAATCTCCTGGCAGGCTCCCTCGTAGGTGCGGTTCCCGGCCCGGGAGGCCCGGAAGGCGCACTGGGGCAGGTTGATGGTGACATTCTGGAAGCCGCAGAAGCGGAGGCACTCCGGGTGACGGAGCATCCGGTTGTCGGTGATGGTGGTGCGCAGGCGGCAGCAGGCGGAGAGGGTGACCTCGTCCCGGTCGAAGATGAAGTAGGTGGAGCCGTTATGGCTGGCCAGCTGGCAGGCCTCCTGGAAGATCCGGTATTGCTCCGGATCCTCGAAGGTCTCCGCGGAGACGTGGAAGTCGCACTTGGGGAACTCGAAGATGTGGCCGTTCCGGTCTCCCTCTCCCCAGACCTTCAGGAGGGCGCTGGTGAACCGACGGGCCTCCTGCTCGTATTCCCCGTAGCAGACGATGTGCTCGCCCCGGCGGGTCAATTCCTGGGTAACGCTATCATCCAGGTAGAGTCCGTTCTTCTCGTTGTAGAGTTCCCGGAGCACCAGGCGCTCCTGCCCATTCTCCTCCTTGAGATAGAGGTTCATCAGCCGGTTTCCGTTGGCGTCGGTGGTCTCCTGGAGACGCTCGATCAGGGGATGGATGGTGCCCTGGGCGTCCTTCAGCTGGTAGTGTCCGCCGGGGCCCACGGCAGGGACGCTGCGCATGTACTTGGGGACTCCGGTGTGGATGTTGAAATCCAGGAAGAGGGTTTGGCCGCCCCGGGAGAAGGCGTTCTGGGAGCCGTTGAAGATCAGTTCCTGGGCCACCTGCTTCAGGTGCTTGTCATCCATGCCCACCAGATAGGGGGCGTAGAAGATGTTGATGTAGGCGATGCCCAGGGCGCCGGCGTAGTTGGCCTGCATGGAGGCCAGATAGGTGTTCAGGTGTCCGGTGAGGACGCTGGCGCTGCGGGCGGGGAAGGATTCGGTGTTCAGGTTGGTCAGGCCGCAGAGTCCGTATTTCTTGATGTATTCGATGGAGTGGCTGGAGCAGTAGACCCGGTGGGGGTAGCCCAGATCGTGGAGGTGGATGGCTCCGGTGTCATGGGCGGTCTTCACCTCGGCGGAGAAGATGGCGTCCAACCCCCATTGCTTCAACACCAATTCGGCGATGGAGAGGTTGACGGCCTCCGGGTTGTTGTTGACGATGTTGCTGTTCTCGTTGGACTTGGAGTACATGAGGTTCTCCACGAACTCCCGGGGAACCGCATACATGGAGAGATCCCGGAGACGCCCGGCGTAGCCGTGGGATTCCAGCACGTTGTTCACCATCTCCCGGATGAGGAGAGTGTTGACCCGCTTCATGCCGCTGGCGATGATCTCGTTCTCCACCTCCTTGGCCACGGCAATGGCCTCCTCCAACTCCATGTTCAACTTCTCGGAAAGCTTCCGCACAATCTTGCCCCGATCCCAGGTGCCCAGGGAGGCATCCCCCATGGACTGCACCAGCAACAGGCTCTGATCCGTCAAATCCCCCTTGGACCCCTTGGACCCCTTGCCACTGACACGAATGGCCTGACGGGCACGCTCGCGGCTCTTCCGATACCGCTTGTAGGCCGCCACCGTGGCGGGAAGACGATGCTCGGAAAGGGTGATCTCCACCACATCCTGCACGTCCTCAATGTTGGGAATCCGCTTCCCTTCACTGTCCGGCTGGACGTAGTATTCGCACAGCGGATTGTCCAGCTGCCCCACCACGTCCTGGGCAATGGCTTCCGCTTCTTCCCGGGTGAAGGGACGCCCCTCCTGGGAGGCGGCGGCCTGCCCCGCCTTGTAGATGGCGGTGGCGATCTTTTCGGCGGTGAAGGGGACAACCAAGCCGTCACGCTTGCGGAACTTCTGGAAGGGGGAGGAGGCAGTGCGGATTCCCATGGAAAATAAGAGAAATAGAGGTTTTCAGGGCAGGGAGGGAGGGGCGGCGGCCTTGCGGCAAGGCGTCGTCGTCAAGAGGACAGGAGCGGGCCCAGGGAAGGAGGCTTCTCTCTTCCCCAGGGGGAGAGGAAAGCCCCGGAAGTGGGCGCTTGCATACTATATCTAGGAGTTTTTGGTTATGCAAACACAATATCTAGTGGATGGGGGAGATTCTCTGTAAGTCCCCATTCCGAATTTTTATAACTCCATTCCCTGCAAGAGTATGAGGGTAGGAAAAATTTTCCTATAAAAGTTATGATTTTCCCCCCATCCATGGGAGATTGGGGGGAGTCTACCCCAATATCTTGTGGTGTTTCGGGGTTATCGGAAGCGTTTCGTCTTTCGGGGGTCCAGGGGGGACTTCTTCACGGCCAGGATGATATGGCGGACGGGGTCTTGGGGTTCCAAGGTCACTTCCAGGTCTTCCACCATGTCGAATCCGAAGGCGGGGCAGGCCTGGGCGAAGGCGGGGCCCTCTTCCAGGGGCCAGCTCTGGCCCTTCATCAGGAGGAAAACGCCTCCCAGGGCCAGAAGCTCCGAGGCGTCGGGGAGCAGCTCCACGCCCTTGCTCACCGCCCTGGCGGTGACCACCTCTCCATGGTGCAGCAGATCCGGACGCACCCGGCCCACTTCCCGGCCCCGGAAGGCGCAGGCAGCGCCCTTGCCCGTGCGGGGGATGAGGGGGAGGGAGGCGTTGAGGAAGTCCACCTTCTTCTGGCGGGAGTCCACCAGGGTGAAGTCCTGGGTGGGCATCATGGTCATCAGGGGGAGGCCGGGATATCCGCCTCCGCTGCCCAGATCCACCAGGGCGCTATGGGGCTGGCAGAGGGTGTCCAGGACGGGAAGGAGGGTCAAGGAGTCCAGGAGGGAGAACTTGAGATATTCCCGGGGGGTGGTGAGGCGGGTGAGGTTCATCCACTGGTTGACCCCGTGGAGATGGCTGTAGAGGGCCTGGAAGGTCTCCCGCCGGGGATTGGGATCGGGGAGCCCCAATTCCTCGCAGCGCTGGAGAAACCACTGCCATTCCTCCTCGGGAAAGGCCAGAGAGGGGTAGGTTTGGGGACGCAGATCCAGGGGTTGCCGTTCCGGCAGGGAGGGAGCGGAAGTCATGGCAGGGGGGGTGAGGCGGAAACCAGGGAGGGTCAGGAGCGTTGTTTCTTGCGGACGGAGAAGCCGAAATGCCCCAGCTCCTGCCCTAGGGAATAGTAGTGCCCGTGGGCGTAGGCCAGGAGGTTGGCTTTTTGGAGATCCAGGCGTCCGGCGGCGTCAATGAGGTCGGAGGTCACTTGGACGGCCACCACCTCTCCGATGTACAGCACGTGGGAGCCCAATTCCAGCTTCTGGCGCACCTTGCACTCCAGGGCCACCGGACACTCCTCCACCATGGGCGCCACCACCTGGGAGGCCGCCAGGGGGGTGAGCTTCCGGGCGGCGAACTTGTCCGTGTCCCGCCCGCTGATCACTCCGCAGTAGTCCACCGCCTCCGCCTGCTCCGCCGTGGGTAGATTGACGGTGAAGGCTTGGAGAGTCTCGATGAGGCTGTAGGTGAAACGGCTGGGGCGCACCCCAATGCCCACCATGGGGGGCTCGGAACAGAGGGTCCCCGCCCAGGCCGCGGTCATGATGTTCCAGGGAAGACGATGCCCGTCTCCCGCGCCCACCAGGACGGCGGGAACCGGGGCCAGCTGGGTGCTCCCCGGCCAGATGGTCTTGGGAATGGACATGGCGGTTTCCTCTTCCCTAGCACTTCCAGCCGCACTCCCGCATGAGCTGCAGGAACTTGCGGCAGTAGTCCAAATAGATGTCACGCCGGAATTTTCTCGCGGCCTCGCTGTTGTTGTCTCCCTGGGGATCGTGGAAGACGTAGCCCACATGGGGTTCCATGGTGATGCCGCCGTCGTATCCGGAGGCCAGGAGGTCCTTCATGATGGCCCGGACGTCTCCGGCGCCTTCGCCGGCGAAGGTGAAGACGGGGTCGGGGCGGACTCCATCCTCTCTGGGGAGGGCCAGGGCGTCCTTGATGTGGATATGGGTGATATAGGGTTTGCAGCGGCTGTAGAATTCCCAGGCGGACTGGAGAGGGAAGGGGCGGGAGCCCAGCTGCCGGTAGTTGAAGCAGGGGTTTCCGGTGTCGAAGATCAGGGTGAAGGCGGGGCTGTTGACGGCCTCTAGCAGCTTCAGGGTGTGTTCGTGGCTCATGCCGCCGTAGTTCATGCAGTTCTCATGGCCATAGACGATGCCATTGTCCTCGCAGATCTTCACCAGCTCCCGGATTTTGGCGAAGATGATGGCCTCCAATTCCGGGGAGTCCCCGGGTTCGTCCTGGGGCACCAGGAAGGACATGCCCCGGATGAGACGGCATCCCAGCTTCTGCATCCGGGGAATGGCGGCCAGCAGCTCCTGGCGGCTGGCCTGGAAATCCTCTTCCTTCCGGGGATGGCGGGCCCAGTTGGCCACGGAACTGCCGTAGCAGTTGATGCGAACTTGGGCGGCCTCCAATGCGGCCTGGAGCGTCTCGAACTCCTGGTCGGTCATGGTGCCCAGCACCTTGCCGTCCACGTTGCGCAATTCGATATGGGACCAGCCCAGTTCCTTGGTGATGGCAATCTGGCCTGCCAGGTCGGCGCAGGCCTCGTCAGCGAATCCGGAGAAGAACATTGTGGGATGAGGAGGGGGTTAGAGGTTTTGAGAGGTCTTGAAGAAGAGCTTGGCGAAGCGTCCCAGGGTCTCCCGGGGATGGAGCGTCAGGAACTCCTTGGCACAGAGGAGGACATTGGTTCCGCAGCCTTTGGGGAGGCGGAGTCCGGCGGCCTGGGAGAGGCGGTTGATTTCCCTAATGTAAGCCGCCCGGGCCAGGATGGAGGCGGCGGCCACGGCCACGTCGGCCTCGGCCTTGGGATGTTCGTCCAGCAGGATTTTCCGGCCCCGTTCCATCAGGTGGCGGCGCACCAGATTCCCCTTTCCGAACTGGTCGGAGATGGCCCTGGGGCATTCCGGCGCCTGCTCCAGGAGGGATTCCAGAGCCCGGGCATGGGCCCAGGCCAGAATCTGGTTGAGATTTCCCATTTGGGCGTGAAGCTGGTTCAGACGCTCCGGGGAGATGGCGACCAGGGCGAAGCGCCGGGGCAAAAGCTCCCGGATCCGGGCTTCCAGCGCCAAGATCTGGCGGTCGGAGGAGACGGCCTTGGAGTCCCGGACGCCGGCGTCCAGCAGAAGGCCGGCGGTGGAGGCCTCCGTGTAGGCACAGGCCACCACCAGGGGGCCGAAAAAGTCCCCCTTCCCCGATTCGTCAATGCCCGCATGGGGCGCGAACATCTCCGGATCGCTCCTCAGAGCCTTCTCCAATGCACTGGGCTCCGGCGTGGACTCTTCCCCCGCAGACGGCAACTCCCCCGCTCTCTCCGGCAAACATTCCCGCACCCAGGCCGCCCCCTCACTCCCCTGAAAACAGGTCTTCCCCGAACAGTAGGCGGTGACATTGGTCTTTCCCAGGACGGCACGCCAATGGGCATAGGGAGCCTGGGCGAAGGAAACCCCCTTGCGCTCCAGACGCTGTCGGAGCTGGAGAATTTCCTGGGGGGATAGGGAGAAAACCAGGGTGGGGAAGGCAGGAGGCATGGGAAAGAAAATCAGTTGCAGGGCTTCTTCGGCGCCTGGGAAACGGCGGCCTCCTCCTCCGCTTCCCGAGAGGGGGCGCGGGAGAGAACCGAGTGGCGTCGCAGGAAGCGGGCCAGGAGGATGACCATCCAGAGAAGGAGGAGGGTGGCCAGAAAGGCCACGGCCAGCAACAGGAGAAGCTGGCCGGCGGATTCCAGGGTGGCGGGAGGGGCTTCCGCGGGCAGTTCGGAGACGACGGCGTCGGGCATGGGGCAAAAGGAGGCGCTAGGGGAGGCGGAGGCGGAAAAGGGTGCGGTTGGCCTGTACGCCTTCCTGGGTGACGGGGTATTCCTCCGGGAGCTTCAGCAGGACCAGGAAATCCTGGAGCTCCCGGGCATTGTGGGCCAAAAGCAGGAATTCCCGCTCCCTGGCTTGGGAGGCAAGGAGTTCCCGGGGGAGTGTGTTGGCGGGAAAGAGACGGGGGGTTCCGTTGTTGTCCGTCAGAGGGAGTCCCTGGAAGCGCCAATAGAGGGAGAAGGCGGGATAGTCCGTGGGGTTGACCGCCACGGGGGGCAGGGACTCTCCCTGAGAGATTCGTGCTGCCAGGGTCTGGCTCCAAATCCGGTTTCCCTCGTCTCCCCGGTAGTATTGCTGCAGGAGATTCTGGGGAGGGGGCTGGCCTTGGGCGAATTGCCACTGGGTCAGGCGATCTCCCAGGAATCCCAGGAGCAGCCCCGGCAGAAGGGCCAGGGCAATCCCTTGGAGGGAGAGGAAGACCTCCTGGGGCTGGCGCTCCTTCAAGGGAAGGACGGCAGCCAGGGTGACCAGAGGAAGAAGGGGAAGGAAGACCCGGGGGAAGGGGGCGTGCCCCCCCGGGGCTGCCGTGATCAAGGCTAGAAGAACCGCCCCCAGGCAGCCTGCGGCCAAGGCCAGGGACGGCCTGGGCTCCTGGCTGCGCCGCCAAAGGAGAAGGGCAGGGAGGAGATGGAGGCCGAAGGCCAGAAGCAAGTGCCCCGCCACCTGCCATCCGGAAGCCCATCCCCCGGAGTCCACCCGGGCCCGCTGGAACTCCGCCCACAGGGTCAGGTAGTAGGCGCAGCCCAAGGCGCCTCCCAGAATCAAAGGCCAGAGCAGCTTCGCCTTGGCCAGGAGGGGGCGGGGAGGCAGGAGAAGCGCCGCCAGAAAGAGCGCCAGCAGAACCAGGGCGGCGGAGGGCATGACCAGAGGCAGGCCCAGGGAGCAGAGAAGGAGTCCCAGGGCGTTGGCGGGGGTGCTCTTTTCCCGTCGTTCTTCCAGGAGGGTCAAGGCCAGGGTGGAGAGGAAGAGGGCCAGGGGATAGCCCCGCTGATAGAGGCCGAAGGCGGCGAAGAGGGGGCTGGCCGCCAGAAGGAATCCGGTCCAGAGGGCCAGGGGTCTCCCCAGCCAGCGGGACCAGCGGCGCGCCAGAAGCAGGAGGGTGGCCAGGGAGCAGAGGAGGGGAGGGATCCGCAGGAGGAGTTCGCTGCCGGCGGCGAAGGGGAGAAGGCGGATCCAGAGCCATTGGATGGCGTTGGCCAGAATATGGTTGTTGGCAATCCGATAGTCCTGGAAGACGTCCCAGAGGGAGTCCTTGGGGAGGAGGAAGAGCTCCAGGGAGAGAACTTCGTCATACCACAGATCCCCTTGGAGCCAGGGGAGGATCCGCAGGGCGAAGAAGAGGCAGAGAAGGAGTTCCCAGGGGAGGGGCTTCCTGGGGGCATGAAGGGGGCGGGGGCTCATTCCAGGGCGAAGGAGAAGGAGAGTCCGTCGTAGGCCAGGGTGCACCCCGGAGCCACCAGATGCTGATCCCGCTCATAGAGGATGTCGTGGGTGAGGTGGGTGAGCCAGGCCCGCTGGGCGCCGATGCGGCGGAAGGCATCCTCTGCCTGGAGAATGTTGAAATGGGTGGGATGC
This sequence comes from Lentisphaeria bacterium, assembly GCA_016303095.1. GTDB lineage: Bacteria > Verrucomicrobiota > Lentisphaeria > Oligosphaerales > Oligosphaeraceae > UBA1724. Next base: position 16,957 of record JAEDMH010000030.1, read on the forward strand.
CCCTTCCAGCGCAGGGCGTCCAGCACCACGTCGGTGACCCCTTCCAACAGGGGAAAGGTCTCCTCGGGAATGCGGCTGCAGTCGCAAAGATAGGCCAAACGCCCGACGCGATACCCATAGGTGGCCGCCCGCCCGTGGAACAAGGGCAGGGGAATCACGGTGAGGGGACCCACGGAAAAGGGGGCGGTGACGGGGCGGTAGGAAAGCTGGGGAATGCTCCACCGGGGGGAGCCGTCCGGCTGGGTCTTCAGCTGGTCCACGTAGCCAAAGCGCTGGTGAACCACCGCCAGGTTTTCCGGAGAGCTGTAGAAGGGGAGTTCCTGGCGGGAGAAGACGGTGAGGCCCTGGAGGTCGTCCAGCCCGTCCAGGTGGTCGCAGTGGGGATGGGTGAGGCAGACGGCGTCCAGGGAGGTGACGTGTTCCCGGAGGAGCTGTTCCCGCAGGTCGGGGCCGCAGTCGATAAGGAGGCGGGTGTTGCCGGCGGTGATCAGCCCGGAGGAGCGGGTGTGGCGATCCCGGGGATCCTGGGAGCGGCAGACGGGGCAGTCGCAGCAGAGCATGGGCACTCCCCGGCTGGTGCCGGAGCCCATGAAGGTGAAGGTGGCTTGGGTCATTGTGGGGTCTGCATCCGTTCCTGGGCCTGGAAGAGGCTTTGCCGCAGGAGGAGATTTTCAGTCTTGAGGCGGGAGAGCCAGGCCTCCAGCTCGCTGGCGCGCCGCCGGAGAAGACGGTTCTCCTCCTCCAATTCCCGCCGCCGGCTGGCCGCTCCTCCTTCCTGCTCCTGGTTGCGCAGGAGGAACTGGAGGCATTTCTCCCGTTCCAGGGCGGCGCTGTCTGCCAGGGTGGAGCCGGGATCGGCTTTGGCCAGACACTGGCCGAAGTGCCAGAGGGCCAGGGGAAGCTCCTCCGGCTCCCCCGCCAGAGCCTGTCCCTCCGTGAAGTGCTGGGCGGCGGTCATCTCCTCCAGGAGTTGGCGGGGGTCGGAGGGAGCGCAGCCCCATAGCAGGATGAGGGCCAGAAGGGCGGAAAGAAGGGACGGCGGAAGCCAGGGGGAGGGGGAGAGGGACATGGGCGGGACGATGGGGGTCAGCGGGAAAGTTCCTCTCTCCGGGGAATGGAGGGCTGGGCTCCGGGACGGGTGACGGAGAGGGCCGCCGCCTCCTGGGCGAAGGCGATGGCCTCCTCCCAGGGCAGGGATTCCGCCAGGGCCACGGCAAAGGCGCCGTTGAAAGTGTCTCCCGCCGCCACGCAATCCACGGCTTTCACTTTCCGGGCGGGATGAAGACGCCCGGTGGCGCTGCACCAGCATCCCTGGCTTCCCAGGGTGATGAGCACATGGGGAACTCCCCGGGCCTGCAGGATGCCCGCCGCCCGGGCCGCGCTCTCCTCGTCCTCCACGGGGACGCCGGTGAGTTGCTGGGCCTCCCTCTCGTTGGGGGTGATCCAATCCAGCAAGGGATAGAGTTCCGGGGGGAGTTCCCGGGCGGGCGCGGGATTCAGCAGGACGGGCACCCCCGCCTGCCGGGCGACCCGGGCGGCCTGGAGGACGGTCTCCATGGGGGTTTCCAGCTGGAGGAGCAGGGCGGCGGCCTGGGAAAGGTCTTGGAGGAGGGGGAGGGCTTCCTGGGGGGAGAAGGTGCCGTTGGCCCCCAGAGCCACGGAGATGCAGTTCTGTCCCTGGCGATCCACCAGAATCAGGGCGGTTCCGCTGGCCTGCTCCCGATCCACCACCAGCCGGGGTTCAATTCCCTCCGCCTTCAATCGAGCCTCGGTCTCCCGCCCGAACAAATCGTCGCCCACCTTGCCCAGGAAAACGCAACGCCCTTGGGGATAAAGCCGGGCCACCGCCACCGCCTGATTGGCTCCCTTGCCCCCTGCCGCCATCAAAAAGGAGCCGTCGGAAATGGTCTCCCCCGGCAAGGGCAAACGCTCCCCCCGGATGGTCATGTCGGTGTTGGTGCTGCCTAGGACAAAGATGGGGTTCGGCATGGCGGAACAAGGGAAAAGCGGAGGAATGCGCAGGGAGGAGAAAAGAAAAACGCCTTAATCTAAACCTTCGGGCTTGCAATCGTCGGAAACTGGGTTAAAGTACGCCTCGTTGTCCAAAAAAGACAGCGAATTTTGATTGCGGGATGGAGCAACCTGGTAGCTCGTTAGGCCCATAACCTAAAGGTTGGGTGGTTCAAATCCCCCTCCCGCTACCAATTTCCAAAATCCCGAGAGGCACCTCCCTCTCGGGATTTTTTTTGCCCTGCGGACTTGCTTTTTTGAATTTGTTGCCTATACTTTCCAAAACCACTGAGGTCCTGGGCTGACATGGCCCTCCTTGATGATACCCCCCGTTCCCAAACATCTGCAGCTCCCCTATGAAAAAATCCTTCACCCTCATCGAACTCCTGGTGGTCATTGCCATCATCGCCATCCTGGCCGCCATGCTCCTTCCTGCCCTCTCCAAGGCCCGGGAAAAGGCACGGGCCATCAGCTGCACCAGCAATCTGAAGCAGCTGACTCTGGGAAATCTCCTCTATTCCGGCGACTACGACGACTTTCTGCCTCCCATCCACTTCCGCAGCGGCGAACCCGCCAGAAACCCCTATAATGCTGCTGGGGATAACATTACCATGGGAGATGTGTACTACTGGTTCACCATGAATCCCCTCGTCCCCGGCACTCCCCTCACTGGCGCCCAGTGGCTGAGCAAAGATCCCGCCGCCTACATCGGACAGGGCGGCGCAGACCAGTCCTCTTGGCACAAGGTTCTCCTCTGCCCCTCATGCCCCACTTCCGAACGCTGCATGGGGAACATTGGCTACCAGGCTGGCCTCGGGATGAGCCACTCCCGCACGATCCAAAATATGACCTGGCACGAAAAGTATAACGACGTCTATGGCGGACAGTCCGCCACCTGGCATCGGGTGGGCTCCATCAAATACGGCTCCCTCCACGTGAATCTGGTGGATGGCGCCAATCTGGTCACGGGGGCTCTAAAGGATGCCATCTTCACCTCGGCCGACTACATGAAGCTGAACGCCGATGGCTATGCCCGCCACAGCCTCCAGACCAACATCTCCTTCACCGACGGACATGTGGAGGCGGTCTCCATCTCCAAGCTGAAGACCAACAATGGCGACTACGGCCGCAACTACATCTGCACCGACTACTACTGGTACCCCGGCGTGGATATGCCTGGCGGCGAAAAACGGTAGAAATCTAGAAATCTAGAAATCTACACCCAGGGCGGGACGTGCGGGCAGCACGTCCCGCCTTTTCTGTGTTCTCCGTGCCCCGCGTAG
>JAEDMH010000031.1 GCA_016303095.1 Lentisphaeria bacterium
TCATGACTTTTCTTGGAAAATAAAATGTATTCCCTAAACGCTGAAAGTTACGGCTATAATTGGGGAAAGACGCTTGGGAGCCAGGCCCCTTCCCCCCCCCTGACGAAAAGGGCACAGCCCCTCCACCCCTTTTTCCCTCGGGCGCCCCCGGCGACGGAGTTGCCTCCCTTTCCCCAACCATACACCCTTTGACCTGACAGAAAGCCCCATGAAGAAGACCTTCACCCTCATCGAACTGCTGGTGGTCATCGCCATCATCGCCATCTTGGCGGCCATGCTGCTGCCTGCCCTCTCCAAAGCCCGGGAGAAGGCCCGGGCCATCAGCTGCACCAGCAACCTGAAGCAGGTCCAGCTAGGCGCCATTCTCTACACCAACGACTACGACGACTATCTGCCTCCCAACGTCTACCGGGAAGGAGACGTGGGCTTCCACTTTTTCGGCGGCGACTTGAACAGCGTCAAGGTCACCACCTGGTTCACCCTGAATCCCCTGATGCCCAACGCCCCCACCAACTACAAGGACTGGGCGGACAAGGATCCCGCCTCCCGGCTGGACGGCACGGCGGACAAGTCCAGTTGGCACAAGGTGCTTCTGTGCCCCTCCTGCCCCACCAGCGACCGGGTGAACGGCAACATCTCCTACCAGTCCAACTACGCGGCCAGCTACTGCCGCTTCATCAACGAGGGCCACTACGGCGCCACCTGGGGTCTCTGCCCCCTCACGGGAGCCGCCCAATGGAGACGTCTCAGCTCCATCAAGCACGCCTCCATCTTCGTGAACTACGTGGACGGCGCCAAGTCCAACCAGCTGGGCACCCCCGGTCTGACCGGCGTGGTCTTCTTCCCGGGCCAATACAATGCAGAAATCAACAATCTGGGAATCTTCTTCCGCCATAGCTTCAACAGCAACTACTCCTTCGGGGACGGTCATGTGGAAGCGGTGAACCGCAACAAGATCAACGGCTACAGCACCGCCAGCGGAACCATCTACGACTTCTACTGGTTCCCCGGCTCCAACGTGGACGGTGGAGACAAGAACCACTAATTTCCCCTCTTTCCGTTTTTTCCCTCTTCCTCCACGCCTCCGGAGAGCCTCCGTGCTCCCGGGGGCGTTTTCCTTTCTTTCCTTCCCCCTCCCCGCTGGGGAAAAGCCCTTGGGGAGACGGCTATATTAGGGGGCTTTTCCTTTGACGGCGGCGAGCCCGCCCACGCCCACTTTCCTTTCCTATCCCCTACTTCGCCAGGAGTCTTCATCATGTCAACCGCAACCGAACCCCTTCCCGGCACTTCGGATCTCTGGGAACCAGAGGTTCTGGGCTGGGTGGAGCTGGAATCCATCACCCGGGATATCTTCGGGCGCTACGGCTACCAGGAACTGCGCACCCCCGTCTTCGAGCGCACCGAGGTCTTCGTGCGAAACCTGGGCAACGAGACGGACGTGGTGCAAAAGGAGATGTACACCTTTGAGGACCGGGGAGGGCGTTCCCTGACCCTGCGCCCCGAGGGGACGGCGGGGGTCATGCGGGCCATGGCCAACCTGGGGCTGGGGCCTGGAGAGGAGCGCCGGGTCTTTTACATGGGACCCATGTTCCGGGGAGAGCGTCCCTCCGCCGGACGTCGCCGCCAGTTTCACCAAGTGGGCGTGGAGGCGGTGGGGTGCCACTCTCCCTGGATGGACGCCGAGGTCATCTCCATGTTGGTCCACTATCTGGAGTCCCTGGGCATCCAGGGCGCCCGAGTGCACATCAACACCCGGGGGCTGCCGGAGGACCGCCCCGCCGTGGCCGAAGCCCTGCGGAACTATTTCCGTCCTCATCTTTCCGAGATGTGCGAGGATTGCCGCCGCCGTTTTGAGACCAACGTGTGGCGGATGCTGGATTGCAAGCAGGAGGCCTGCCATCAGCTGGCCCTGGGCGCCCCCCATATCGCCCAGTTGATGGGAGAGGAATCCCGTCGCTACTTTGAGGAAGTGTGCCAGGGACTGGAGCGCCTAGGGGTCTCCTATGAGGTCAACCCCCGGCTGGTGCGGGGGTTGGACTACTACATCCACACCGTCTTCGAGATCACCCATCCCGCCCTCGGCAGCGAGGACGCCATTGCCGGAGGCGGACGCTACCGGATGACCATGCCGGGCTCTTCCACTCCCATCGAGGGCATCGGCTTCGCCGCGGGCGTGGAGCGTCTTCTCATGACCCGGGCGGGGCTGGGCCTCGCCCCCCAAAGCCGTCCCATGGCGGATCTCTACCTCATTGCCGCCGGGCAGGAGGCCATTCCCGCCGGGCTTCAGCTGGCCGGAGAGCTGCGCCGGGCGGGCCTAGGCGGACGCATCCTGGCGGATGTCACCGGGCGTTCCCTGAAAGCCCAGTTCCGTTCCGCCAACAAATCCGGGGCCGCCAAGGTCCTGATTCTGGGAGAGAATGAATTGAAGACCGGCACCATCACCCTGAAGGAGATGGCGGACGGCTCCCAGCGCACCCTCACCCAGGAGGAGCTGAAAGCCCTTCTGGCCACCCGATAGCCCTTTTCCCCTCCTCGTCCTGTCTTTTCCAAGGAGAACATCCTCCATGAGCTTTCGCACCCACACCTGCAACGCCCTGAACCTTTCCCATCTAGGGCAGGAAGTCACCCTCTGCGGATGGGTGAACTCCTGCCGTAATCTGGGAGGCATGATCTTCCTGGATCTGCGCGACCGGGAGGGCATCACCCAGTTGGTGGTGGATCCCGCCCAGACGCCGGAGTTGGCGGAGCAGGCCAAGGCCATTCGGGAGGAGTGGGTGCTCCAGGCCGGGGGCGTGGTGCAAGCCCGTCCCGACAACATGGTGAATGCCAAGCGGGCCACGGGAGCCATCGAGGTGGCCGTGAGGGCGTTGAAGGTGCTGAACCAGTCCGCCCCCATGCCCTACCACCTGGAGGATCCCGCCGCCTCCGACGATCTGCGCCTGAAGTACCGCTATTTGGACATGCGCCGCAGCGGTCTGCTGAACACCTTGAAGGTGCGGCATCAAATCACCCAGGTCATGCGGCAGGTCTTCGACCAGGAGGGCTTCATCGAAGTGGAGACCCCCATCCTCACCAAATCCACCCCCGAAGGGGCGAGAGACTATCTGGTGCCCAGCCGCATGAAGGCTGGCGCCTTCTACGCCCTCCCCCAAAGCCCTCAGCAATACAAGCAGCTTCTCATGGTAGGCGGCGTGGAACGCTATTTCCAGATCGCCCGGTGCTTCCGGGACGAGGATCTCCGGGCGGACCGCCAGCCGGAGTTCACCCAGATCGACCTGGAGATGAGCTTTGTGGAGGAGGCGGATGTGCAGGGGGTCACCGAGCGTCTGCTGGCGGCGGTGATGAAGGAAGTGAAAGGCTTGGAGGTTTCCCTTCCCTTCCGCCGGGTCACCTGGAAGGAAGCCATGACCCGGTATGGCTCCGACAAGCCGGACACCCGTTTCGGCCTGGAGATGCAGAATCTCACCTCCCTCTTCTCCCAGACCGCCTTCCCTCCCTTCCGCGCCGCCCTGGAGGAGCAGGGCACCATCGAGGGTCTCAACGGCAAGGGCCTGGCCCAGGCCACCAGCCGAAAGCAGGCCGACCAGCTGACGGAATCCGCCAAGCTCATGGGCGCCAAGGGACTGGTGGTGCTGAAGGTGGATCCCGCCGGCGCCCTCACCGGCCCCGCCGCCAAATTCCTCTCCCCTGAAGAGACCCAGGCCCTGAAGGAGGCTCTGGATGCCCAGCCGGGAGACCTGCTCCTGCTGGCCGCCGACCGCTCCTTCCGGGTGGCCTGCACCGCCCTGGGACGGGTCCGCCTGGATCTGGCGGAAGCCCACCATCTCATCCCCCAGGACCGCTTCGACTTCCTCTGGGTGACGGAATTCCCCCTCTTCGACTGGGACTACCAGGAAGAGCGCTGGGTGGCGGAGCACCACCCCTTCACCCGCCCCATGGAGGAGGATCTCCCCCTGCTGGAAACGGAGCCGGGAAAGGTCCGGGCCCGGGCCTACGACATCATCCTCAACGGCGTGGAACTGGGCGGCGGCTCCCTCCGTATCCATGAACCTGCCCTCCAGGCCCTGATGTTCCGCACCCTGGGCATCTCCGACGAATCCGCCCGCCACCGCTTCGGCCATCTCCTGGACGCCTTCTCCTTCGGCGCCCCGCCCCATGGCGGCCTGGCCCTGGGACACGACCGCCTGGTGATGCTCCTCTGCGGCCTGAAGTCCATCCGGGACACCATCGCCTTCCCCAAGACCGCCAAGGCCGCCTGTCTGATGATGGATTCCCCCAGCACCGACGTGGATCCCCGCCAGCTCCAGGAACTGAATCTGGCCATCGCCGGCGCCCCCGCCGAGGCGTAGGGCAGAAAGGGGATGCTTTCCCAGGGGGGACGTTGCATGCAAGAGAAAAGAGGAGGAGGCGCAGGAGGCGGGAGGCAACTCCGTTCCGTCCTTTTGTGGCTTCTCCTCTTTGGGCTTTTCCTGGCTCCTCCTTGGGAAGCCAGGGAGGCCCATGTGCGGATTCTCCACACCAGCGATCTCCACGCCAATCTTTCGGGGAACCCCCAGGCTCCCGCCGGCCTCCTTCCCCTGGCCACCCTCCTGGAGGAGCGGCGGAGAGAGGCTCCCCAGGGGGCCTGCCTGCTGGTGGACACCGGGGACTCGGTACAGGGTTCCCTGGAGGCCATTCTATCCCGGGGCATGGCCATTCTTCCCTGGCTGGAGACCCTTTCCTATGATGCCTGGGTGCCGGGCAATCACGACTTTGACTTTGGGCCGACGGCCTTTCTGGCCTTCGCCCGCTCCCTATCCTCCCGGCTCCTCTGCGGCAATCTCCGCCTTCTCTCCCCGACAGAGGAGTTTCCCGGAGGAGAGTTTCCCGGATGGCGGCTCTTCGTCGTGGGGGAGGCGAAGGTGGCCCTCATCGGCATGACCGCCTCTTTCCTCCCCCACTGGTTCCCCGATTTTTCCCGGCACTTCCAGGTGGAGAGCGTCCGCCATGCCCTGGCCCGCCTGATGCCCCAAATCCTGGCGGAACACCCCGATTTGATTATCCTAGCCTTGCACCAGGGGTGGATGGAGCAGGATCCCCGGGGGGTCAACGAAGTCCGTGGTCTGGCCCGGGACTTTCCGGAGGTGGATCTGATTCTGGGAGGCCATACTCACCGTCTTTTTCCCGGACGGGCCGGCGGAGATGGCCCCTGGTATGTCCAGCCAGGGGCCCACGGAAGATATTTTGCCCAGGTGGATGCGGTGGTGGATCCCGAGAATCACCGCCTTCTCCGCCTGGAATCCCAGCTTGTGGAGGTAACGGAGGAAACGCCGCCCCATCCCCAGGCCGCCCAGGCGGCGGCCTCCTGGCAGGAGCGTGCCCGGATCTATGGGGAGCAGATTCTGGCCCCTCCCTTGCCCTCTCCCCTCTCTGCCAAAGGGCGTCCCGGCGTGAACTGTCCCCAAAGCGAGCTCTTCTGCCAGGCTCTGGCGGAGGCCGCCTCCTGCCCCCTGGCGCTCCATGGCATTCTCGCCAAGGAGGAGATTCCCGCCGGGGTCCCCATCACCGGGGATCTCCTCTTCCAACTGGTTCCCTATGAGAACACCCTGGTGGTCTGCCAGGTCACCCCGGAGGAACTGGGGCAGATTCTCCAGGAGCAATGGGCCATCCGCAACACCTCCGGCGCCTGCGGCATCTGGGGCGCGGAGGCGGCGATCTCTTCCCAGGGCGTCCGCATTCTCTCCCTGGGGGAGGATGCGCCTCCCCTCCCGGGAAAACGGTATTCCCTGGTGATGAACTCCCACACCGCGGCAGGAAGCGGGCGCACCCCCGTCCTCCAGGAGATTCTCGCCCGTCCTGCCTGCCAGACCCGGGACACCGGCCTCTCCTCCCGCCAGGCCGTTCTCCAGTGGTTCCAAGCCCATCCCGGCGTCACCCCCCAACCCCGGAAATGGCTTCACATATCCCGGTGATTCCCCTCCCGCCGGCTCCCTCTTTTTCTCCCCCCATGCGCTATCCCACCCGCCAAATCCATGTCGGTTCCCTCCCCATTGGAGGAGACGCCCCCCTGGTGGTGCAGTCCATGTGCAACACCCCCACGGAAGACGTCCAGGCCACCCTGGCGCAGATCGACCGCCTGGCCCAGGCGGGGTGTCAACTGGTGCGGGTGGCCTACCCTTCTCTCGCCTGCCGTCCCGCCCTGGAGCGTCTCTGCCAAGGCAGCCCCCTGCCCCTGGTGGCTGACATTCACTTTGACGGGCGTCTGGCCCTCTCCGCCATGGAGGCGGGGGTCCAGGGCATTCGTCTCAATCCCGGCAATCTGCCCCGTCGGGAGCTTCTTCGGGAAGTGGCCAAGGAGGCCTCGGCCTGTGGCTGTGCCGTCCGGGTAGGGGTCAACATGGGGAGTCTATCCCCCCGGGCCAGGGAGAAATACGGTTCCACAGCCCGGGCCATGGTGGAGAGCGCCCGGGAATTTCTGGGGGATTTTGAGGATGCGGGGTGCGTCCATCTGAAAGTCAGCTTGAAGGCCTCCAGCATTCCCCTCACCCTGGAGGCCTGCCGGCTCTTCCGCCCTCTCTCCCCTTGGCCTCTCCATCTGGGCCTCACGGAGGCCGGCACCCCCGCCACCGGCTTCGTGAAGTCCGCCATCGCCCTGGGAGCCCTGCTCCTGGAGGGCATTGGCGACACCCTCCGGGTTTCCCTCACCGCCCCGCCGGAGGAGGAAGTCACGGCGGCCTTCCGCATCCTGGATGCCCTGGAGCTACGGCCGGGACGCCCCCAGCTGGTCTCCTGCCCCACCTGCGGACGCACCCGCATCTCCCTTATTCCCCTGGCGGAAAAGGTGGAGGCGGAAATCCAAAGCCTCCTGGCCCGGGGCTATCGCCTGCCTTTCCGGAAGATTGCGGTCATGGGGTGCGCGGTGAATGGGCCGGGAGAGGCGGCGGACGCCGATCTGGGGATTGCCGGGGGAGCGGGCAAGGGGGTCCTCTTCCGCCAGGGCAAGATCCTGAAAGCCCTGCCCGAGGAGGAACTCTTCCCCGCCCTCCAGGCAGAACTTCGCCAGGCAGCCCTGCCGCCCCCTGACGCCCCTGACGCCCGGTAGACCGACGCTTTCCGGCTATATTGTGGCGTTTTTCCCTCACCCCTAGTCCCCCCTCACCCCAAGGATTTTCCCCCCCATGTCCAAGGCATACATCTTCCTGGGCGCCCCCGGCGCCGGCAAAGGCACTCTCGGCGACATCTTCTGCCAAAAGGTGAACGTCATCCACATCTCCACGGGACAGCTCCTCCGGGATGAAATGGCCGCCGGCTCCGAACTGGGCAAGACCGTCAAGGAACTCATCGCCTCCGGCGCCCTGGTCTCCGACGAAATCGTCACCGCCATGGTGGACAAGCGCTTAAGCAAGGAGGACGCCAAGGCCCGGGGCGTCATGCTGGACGGCTATCCCCGCACCTGCGCCCAGGCCGAAAGCCTCACCGCCATCCTCCAGAAGCACGGCTACGAGAGCGGCGTGGCCATCCTGGTGGACACGCCCCGGGAGATCCTGATGCAGCGTCTCACGGGCCGTCGCCTCTGCGCCAACAAGGCCTGCGGCGCCAGCTACAACGTCTTCACCGCCCCCCCCGCCAAGGAGGGCATCTGCGACAAGTGCGGCTCCCCCCTGATCCAGCGTTCTGACGACACGGAGGAGACCGCCATCAACCGCCTGAAGATCTACGACACCCAGACCGCCCCCGTCATCGAATATTACCGGAACCGGGGCGAGTTGAAGGTGACCCCCAATGCGGACGCCCCCATCGAGGAGAACTACGCCGCCCTGGAAAAGACCCTGGGACTCTAACCGGGATTTCCTGCCCTCTCGGCCTCCGGCCGCCTCTGGCGCCGCAGGAGGCCTCACTGTCTTCTTCTCTCCCCCAAGAGGGGCATTCACGTGGAACACATCACCATCTACAAGGAAAACGAGATCGAGAAGATCCGCCTGGCCGCCCAGGCGTCCGCCCAGGTGCTGGACCGGCTCTGCGCCGCCGTCCAGCCCGGAATGTCCACTTTGGACCTGGACAATCTGGCCGAATGCTTCATCCGGGAGACGGGGGGGCGCAGCGGCTCCCTGAACTACCACGGCTATCCCCGCCAGGTTTGCATCTCCCTGAACGACGAGGTAGTGCATGGCATCGGGCGGGCGGATCGCATCATCCAATTCGGCGACCTGGTGAGCCTGGATGTGGTGGTGGCCCTGGATGGATACTATGGGGACAATGCCCGCACGGTCTGCGCCGGCGGCCACCCTTCCCCCCTGGCCAGCCGCCTTCTGGAGGCCACGGAATCCGCGCTCATGGCGGGCATTGAGGCCGCCGTGGAGGGGAACACCATCAACGACATCAGCATTGCCGTTCAACGGGTGGCGGAGGATGCGGGGTTCCAATGCGTGCGGGACATGGTGGGCCATGGATGCGGCAAGCATATGCATGAATCCCCCGAGGTCCCCAATTTCCGACAGCGGAGAAAGACCCCCACCCTTCAAGCCGGCATGGTTCTGTGCATCGAACCCATGGTCAACGCCGGCACCTGGGAAATCGAAATCGACCGCCAGGACCAGTGGACCTGCCGCACCTTGGACCACGCCCCCTCCGCCCACTTCGAGCACCAAGTCCTGATCACCCGGAAAAAACCCGAAATCCTTACCCTATGCCCAAAGAAACCGATTGCATAAAACTGGAAGGCGTCGTCACGGAAGTCCTCCCCAACACCCGCTTCCGCGTGAAGCTGAACGCCGGAGGAAACGAGGTCATCGCCGGAATCTCCGGCAAAATGCGGAAGAACAACATCCGCATCCTGGAGGGAGACTCCGTCACCGTGGAAGTCTCTCCCTATGACCTGGGCACCGGACGAATCTCCTATCGGCGGAAGTAGCCCCGCCGCGCCCCCCCCTCAAGCCCCCTCAAGCCCCCTCAAGCCCCCTCTCCTCCCTCCCCGCCGCCTTTCCCCGACGGCGTCCCCCGGTGTTTGCATCCTGGAGGAAAGGTGTTATAGTATGCAAATTTCCCGTGCCCGCCAGCCATAGACGGCGTCTCTTTCCGGCCGTCGTCTGGATGTATCGGCATGCGGACACCCCTACAGAAAGGCCCCTGCCGGCGCCTGCCGACAGGTCACAAGTCCGGAAGGATCAGGGCGGTTCTGCCGTCCAAGCCCCCCAACCCCCATAGGAACAAAGCCATGAAAGTCAGAGCGTCAGTGAAGCGGATGTGCAACAGTTGCCAGATTGTCAAGCGCGCCGGCGTCCTCCGGGTCATTTGCAAGAACCCTCGCCACAAGCAGCGCCAGGGTTAGGGATCTCGCCCTCCCTTGCTTCCCCTCGTCCCTGAACCCCCAGGTCCCCCGAGACCCCGGAAACCCCACAGGAAAATCCAAACATGCCCAGAATCCTCGGCGTTGATATCCCCAACAACAAGCAGACGCTGATCTCCCTGCAGTACATCTACGGAATCGGCCCTGCTATCGCCAAAGCCATTTGCGAGAAGGCCAAGCTGGACCCCGTCCGGAAGGCCTCCGAACTCACCCAGGAGGACATCTCCAACATCCTCCAGGTGCTCCACGAAGAGTATACCGTGGAAGGTGACCTGCGCCGCCAGGTGGCCAACAACATCCGCCGCCTCATCGCCATCGGAAGCTATCGCGGCACCCGTCACCGCAAGAATCTCCCCGTCCGCGGCCAGCGCACCCGCACCAACGCCCGCACCCGCAAGGGCTCCAAGAAGACCGTGGGCGCCATCCGCGACCGTACCGAGCGCCGCACCGCCGCCTCCGCCGCAGAGGCCAAGCAGGCAGCCGCCGCCAAGAAGAAGTAGTCGAGGCGGGACGCCTCCGGTGAAACTCCCCGGCCTTTTGGCTCCCGGGAGAACGTTCTGAAACCCTTTCCCCAATGAAGAAGATGGACGGGGAGCCTCCCCGTCCCAGGAGATTCAAGACCATGGCAGAAGAGTCCAAGGAAAAGAGTGCGGCGACCCCCGCCGCTCCCGCCGCTCCCGCCTCCGCACCCACCGCTGATCAGATTTTGGCGGATCCCAACGCCATCACCCCGGTTCAGAGCCGTCGCGCCAAGGGCGCCCGTCAGGTTCTGTCGGGCGTGGCCCATGTGGATTCCACCTTCAACAACACCCGGGTGGTGATCACCGACCCCCAGGGCAACGTGCTGTCCTGGTGCACCGGGGGCAAGTTGAACTACAAGGGATCTCGGAAGAGCACCTCCTATGTGGCCCAGCAGATTGCCTCTGAGGCCGCCAAGAAGGCCATGTTGACCTATGGCCTGAAGGAGGTGGAAGTGGAGGTGAAGGGCCCCGGCCAGGGCCGGGAGTCCGCCATCCGCGGCCTGGCCTCCGTGGGCCTGGAGATCACCGTCCTGCGGGATGTCACCCCTCTTCCCCACAACGGGTGCCGTCCTCCCAAGAAGCGCCGCATCTAGCCGGTTGCTGCCCCGGGGGGTCAAGGGGGTTCCGTGCCCCCTGCCCCCCACCGAAGGAATAGACACGAAACCGAATCGTTGTCATAAACCAAAGGAGGAATCAACCAAATGGCAGGACTGGAAAATTTTGAAATGCCCGAGGCGCTGGTCATGGACGAAGCGACCGCCACCAGCCGCTACGGGAAGTTTGTCACCGAACCCTGGGAGAATGGCTTTGGCCACACCATCGGCAACTCCCTGCGCCGGGTTTTGACCACCATGATGGAGGGGGTGGCTGTCAGCAGCATTCGCATTGACGGCATCTCCCACGAGTTCACCCCCATTGCCGGGGTGATGGAAGATGTGATGGAGATCATCCTGAACATCAAGAAATTGAAGTTCCGTTGCGAGGGTTCCCTGCCCCGGAAGGTGGAATTGGTGGCTTCCCGGAAGGGGGAAGTGACGGGGGCGGACATTCGGGAAGACGGCGTGGCCGAGGTGATCAACAAGGATCTGAAGCTCTTCACCCTCACCGCCGATCTGGAGAAGCCCATCCGCATGGAGCTGGAGCTGGAGCGTGGCCGCGGCTATCGTCCCAGCGAGCGGAACAAGCGGGATGACCAGCCGTTGGACACCATCCCGGTGGACTGCCTCTTCAGCCCCATTGAGAAGGTTCGCTACGATGTGCAGCCCAGCCGCGTGGGCGAGAACACCAACTACGATCGTCTGGAGTTGGAAGTGTGGACGGACGGACGGATCGATCCCAAGAGCGCGGTGCGTCGCGCCGCCGCCATTCTCCGGGAGCAGCTGGCCATCTTCGAGTTTGACGGCGGACAGCCTGGCGTGGTGTTGACCGAGGAGCAGAAGGTCTTGTTGGAGAAGCTCTCCCGGGACGTGAAGGATTTGGGTCTGACCGTCCGCGCCATGAACTGCCTGAATCAGGAGAACATCCACTTTGTGGCGGACCTGGTGACGCGCACCGAGAGCCAGATGATGAAATGCCGGAACTTTGGCAAGAAGTCTCTGGACGAGATCAATCAAAAGCTCCAGGAGGAGGGTTTGAGCCTGGAGATGCAAATTGACAACACCGTGGCCGAGGAGCTTGAGCGCCGGAAGCCCGAACTGCTTCAGAATACCAAGGAGTAACCCCAATGAGACACCGCGTCGCAACTTTCAAGATCAATCGCAGCAGTTCCCATGTGCGCGCTCTGCTGGCCAATGCCGTCTGCAGCCTGATTGAACACGGCCAGATCCGGACCACCCTGGTGCGGGCCAAGCGCATCCGCCAGCTGGCCGAGCAGATGATCACCCTGGGCAAGCGGGGGGATCTCCACGCTCGTCGCCTGGCCGTGGCCAAACTCCACAGCGATCCCATGGTGAAGAAGCTCTTCACCGAGGTGGCCCCCGGCTTCAAGGAACGCCAGGGCGGCTACACTCGCATCATCAAGCTGGGCCCCCGCATCGGAGACGCCGCCGAAATGGCCATCCTCGCCTTCGTGGAGAATGACGAGGCCGTGAAGGCCGCCAAGGCCGCCGAAGCTCCTGTTGCCGAGGCTGCTGTTGCCGAGGCTCCCGCCGCCGAGGCTCCTGTTGCCGAGGAGAAGTAGTCTCCTTCCGAGAAGAAGCCGGCTGTTCCCTTGGGAACCGCCGGTTTTTTTTTCCATTTCTCTCCTTGTTCCCCCGCTTTCTCAGGGGGGTCTTATCCCTCCTCTCCTTCCAGAACCCACCCTGCCCTGGGCCGTTCCTCCCGGTTCCTCCTCCATGTTCACCCTTGTCGACACCACATCCTTTCCCTCTTGGCGTATTGTGGCCAAACGCTACCGCCACAGCTGCGGCATGGAGGTTCTCAGCTTGGAGTCGCCGGATCCGGAGAATCTATTCTGCCTTTGTTTTTCCACGGAGGCGGAGAACGACACGGGGGTCGCCCACATCGTGGAGCACTCGGTCTTGGAGGGCTCCCGGCGTTTTCCCGTGAAGGATCCCTTTGTCTGCCTGCTGAAAACCAGCGTGGCCACCTTCCTGAACGCCTGCACCTATCCGGACCGCACCCTGTATCCCTTCATCACCTGCTGTCCCCAAGACTATTACAATCTTCTGGAAGTCTACTGGGACGCCGTCTTCCATCCCCTTCTCACCCGGGAGACCCTGGGCCAGGAAGGATGGCACTACGAGCTCCAGGGGAAAGGAAAACAGAAAATTCTCTCCCAGAACGGGATTGTCCATAATGAGATGTCAGGCTACTACTCCCAGCCTGGCACCCTGCTGGGACGCCTCACGGAAAAGAGTCTCTTCCCCCACACTTCCCTGCGCTACGACTCCGGGGGCGTGCCGGAAAAGATTCCCTCTCTGACCTATTCCCAGTTCCTTCGCTTCCACCACCGACACTATCATCCCTCCGTGGCCAAGGTGGTGCTCTACGGAAATCTTCCCACGGAGGAAAAATTGGCCGTGCTGGAACGCCATCTGGATCAGGAACTTCCTCACCTTCCCCCACCGCCTCCCCCCTCTGCCCCCAAGCCCGCTCCGCCCCGAAAAGAGACGCCCCAGATCCGGCGAAGCCGATTCGTCCCCGACCCCAATGCCCGAAAGGACGGCACGGGGCTGGTGTCTCTCTCCTGGGCCTTGGACGAAAGCCGGGACATGTCCCTGGATCTCCTCTTCCAATTGCTGGACGCCGTCTTGCTGGGCAACTCCGCCGCCCCCCTCTCCAAAGCCCTGATGGAATCTGGCCTGGGCACCACGCCCCTGCCCAGCGGCTATGACAACGAGACGAAATACACCTCCTTCAGCGTAGGGATGCAGGGGGTCAAGCCCAAGGACTTTCCCCGCTTTGAGGCGTTAGTGCTTTCTGTGCTGGAGGAGTGCGTCCAAAAGGGCTTCTCCCCCTCATTGGTGCAAGGGGCTCTTACCCGCTTTCAGATGAAAAACCAGACCATCGGGCGGGAGTTTGTCTACGAACTGCTGGAGGATGTCATGGCCTCCTGGCACTACGGGGACGATCCCTATCTCTTCCTGCGTCAGAGCCAGCAGCTTCCCAAGCTTCAGGAGTGTCTGCGCCAGGAGCCCCGCTGTCTGGAGAATCTGGTGGAAAAATGGCTTCTCCGGAATCCCCGCCGGGTGCGGGTGGAATTGCGGCCGGACGGGGAATTGAAGGAGCGTCAGGACCAGCGGCAGCGCCAGAAAATGGCACGTCGTCTGGCCGCCTGGACGCCTGGCAAAATCCAGGAGGTGCAGACCTTCCAGGCGGCGCTCCAGAAAAAGGCCCTTCAGGAAGACTCCCCCGAAGCCCTGGCCACCATCCCTGTTCTGAAGCGCACCGACCTCCCGGATCGCCCTGCGCCCCTCCTCTATGAGGACGGCACATTCGCCTCGGGAATGCCTGTGCGGCGAAGCCGGGACTTCACCAACGGCATCAGCGCCCTCCATCTCACCCTGGACGCCTCCAGCCTGCCCCCGGATCTCCTGCTGCCCCTGCTCATCTTCGTGCGCCTCCTTCCCCGCCTGGGCACCAGCCAGTACACCTACGACCAATTCAGCCAGATGTGGGGAGAGCTGGGGGCCCAAGTCTCCCTCGCCCCGGGACTCTTCACCTCCCTGCACACCCCCCAACCCGCCAAACACACCCTGGACCTGACCCTCACGGCCCTGGATCCCCTCTTCCCCCAGGCCGCCCGCCTCTTCCAACTCCTCTTCCAGGATCCCTCCTTCCGGGAGCGGAAACGCATGCGGGAGGTTTTGCGGGCGGAGGCTGGCGCCGCCTCCGCCGCCCTGTTGAAGCGGCGAAACTACACCATGGCCGCCGCCATCGCCATGGACGGCCTCTCTCCTCAGGCCTCCTTCCTGGCCAAGACTACCGGCCCCCAGGACTACCAGTTCCTCCAAAATCTAGCCAAACTCCCTGACGACCAATGGGATGGACTGGTGGATCAAATGGAGGCCCTGGCCCAATGGCTCCGGGGCATTCCCGTCGTCATGGCCGGCGTGGCCACGGAAGACAAGACCGCCTGGCACACCATGGAAAGCCTGGCTGCCCTTTGGCCCCTGGCGCCCCATGGCGCCGAACCCGCCGACACCCTCCTGGCCTCCGTTCATCAGCCGAGACCCATGGGACGCCGGGAATACGGAGTGCTCCCCACCAAAGTCCACACCAATCTCCGGGTCTTCCCGGCCCCCCATGAATCCCAGCCGGAATACATCCCCCTCCTCCTGGGATGCAATCTCCTCACCTCCGGATATCTGTGGGACCAAATCCGCGCCAAGGGCGGCGCCTACGGCTGCTCCCTCCTATGCCGCCCGCCCGTGACTCTGCTCTACGCCCACGACGATCCCCATTGCCAGCAGACCTACCAGGTCTTCCAGGACCTGCGACGCCATCTCCGGGAAAATCCCTTCACCTCCCAGGACGTGGATCGGGCCATCCTCCAGATCCTGGGACCCTATCTCACCCCCAGACGCCCTGCCGAGGCCGCCGGACTCTGCTCGAGCACCCTGCGGAGAGAAATTACCAACGAAACCCGGGCGCAATTCTTCGAGAAGGTCCAACGCACCACGGCCCAGGAGGTGAACCAAGCCCTGGACGCCCTCCTCCAAGACGACGGAAACGACTGCGCCCTGGGCCCCGCCCCCGCCCCCAAGGATTTCACTCCCTTCCCCCTCCCTCTCTAACCTCCCCGCCCCCCCTCGGCCGATACGCCCCATGAAAGACGAAATCATCTACTTCACGAGAAATTTCCTGTCTCCCTGCAGCAAGGCGATCTGTAAACGGACGGACGAAATCCGCATCCTCAATCCCGACCAGGACTGCACCGAGGCCCTGGCCCACGCCCGGGCCGCCATCGTGGACGAGGACGATGAGAACCGCCAGGAGGTCATCAAGATGCTCCTGAAGGCCAAGCTCCCCTTCGCCCTCTGCGGACTGGCCGGGGAAACTCCCGATTCCCTGAAGAAGCTGTGGGCCGCCGCCAAACGCCGCCACATCCAGGTCTGCTGGCTGGGATCCTGGCGGTATGAGTGGGCCATGGCCCGCCTCAAGGAGACCATCACCAGCGGGGTGCTGGGCAACATCCAACAGTTCAAACTCACCAAGCCCGAAGGCTTGGGCATCTTCGCACGACTCCGGGACCAGGATCTGCTGAACTGGCTCTCCGCCTACGGGAACGACGCCGCCTACACCTTCGAGGAAGCCCCCGAAGTCCCCTATCGGCTCACCGTCACCGGCGCCCGGGGCTCCGCCACCGCCACCATTCTGGAGGATGGACGAAACGAGTTCGCCATCGCCCTCTGCGATGAACCCGCCAGGGTGGAAGTGCGGGAAAGCCACCCCCTGGAAGCCGAGGTGGGATACCTGCTCTTCGCCATCCGCACCGGACGCCCCTGGACCATGCTGGGCAAAATCCCCAACTGATCCCCCCCCTTCCCCCGCCTTTTCCCCGGCCTTAGGGTTGAAAATGACGGAAGGGACGCTAAATTAACGCACTTGCCTTGCAACAGACTTTTTTGTCCATACTCCCTATCCCTCTCTGACCATGAAAACTTTTCTACCCAAGGAAAACGAAATCGAGCGCAAGTGGTGGATTATTGACGCCGACCAGCAGGTGCTCGGACGCATGGCCCGCCAGATTGCCATGATCCTGCGCGGCAAGCACAAGCCCATTTACACTCCCCACCTGGACACCGGAGACTACGTGGTGGTCACCAACGCCGCCAAGGTGGTCATGACCGGCCGCAAGTCCACCAACAAGGAATACCAGGATTTCAGCGGCTGGGTGGGCGGCCTGAAGCGCACCACCGCCGACGTGATGCGGGAAAAGCATCCCGAGGAAATCATCAAGCGGGCCGTCTGGGGCATGATGCCCGATGGCAAGCTGGGACGGGCCCAGTTCCGCAAGCTCAAGGTCTACGCCGGCGAACTCCCCGACCATCGCTATGTGGCCCAGGGAGCCCAGCCCATGACCCTGAAGAATCAGTTCTAACCTAGGAAGACAACCGTTTTAGAGGACAGAAGAGCAATATGGCCCAAGAAGCTAGCGAAGTGATTCTGACCATCGGCCGTCGCAAGTGCGCCAGCGCTCGCGTGCGCATGACCCATGGCACCGGAAAAATCACGGTCAACCGCCGTGCCTTCAACGATTATTTCACCACCGACTCCATCCGCGGTTTCATTCAGCAGCCCCTGGTGCTCACCAGCAAGCTCGGCGAATTTGACATCTACGCCACCGTGGACGGCGGCGGAGAGGTGGGGCAGGCCGGCGCCCTGCGCCACGGCATCGCCCGCGCTCTGGAGAAGTCCGACGAGGCCCTCCGCGCCCCTCTGAAGAAGGCCGGCATGCTCACCCGGGATTCTCGGGAGAAGGAGCGTAAGAAGCCCGGTCAGCCCGGCGCCCGCAAGCGCTTCCAGTTCAGCAAGCGATAGACCTTTTCCTCTCCTGCCCGCCCTCCTTGCCCAGGAGGAGGCGCGGAAAAAGGAATCGGTTTTCCCCAGAAGACGGACGCCCCGTTTCCCACGAGGGTGGCCGTCTTCTGCGTTTTTCCCTCCCCCCTCTCCTCTCGAGATGGGGTTCGGTTTATTTATAACTACCTAATATTCAACAACTTATGGACAAAATCAAGGTCGCCATCATTGGAGGAAGCGGATATTCCGGAGAGGAACTTCTTCGGTTGCTTCTGCGGCATCCTGGAGTGGAGCTGGTCGCCGTGACCAGCCGGGAGAATGCGGGCAAGCGGGTGGGGGACTTCTTTCCCCGATACAGCGAATGCGACCTCCGGTTTGTTCCTCCCCAGGTGGAGGAGATTGCCTCCATGGCGGAGGTGGTCTTCCTCGCCCTGCCCAACGGCTTGGCCTCCCAATATGCCGCGCCTTTGCTGGAGAAGGGATGCAAGGTCATCGACCTGTCGGCGGACTTCCGTCTGCGGGATCCCGCCGTCTACGAGAAATACTACAAGATGGCCCATCCTGCCCCCTGGCTGCTTTCCCAGGCGGTGTATGGTCTTCCGGAGCTCTACCGGGAGGAACTGCGCAGCGCTCGGCTGGTGGCCAATCCCGGCTGCTACGTCACCAGCATCCTCCTTCCCGTCACCGCTCTCCTCCGGGAGAAGGCGGCCTCTCCCCGGGGCATCGTGGCCATGTCCATGTCCGGTGTCACAGGAGCGGGGCGAAAAGTCTCCCTGGACTACATCTTTCCGGAATGCAACGAGAGCCTGCGTCCCTACGGGGTCACGGGGCACCGTCATCTGCCGGAGATCGAGCAGGAGCTGGCGGCGACCGCCCAGGTTCCTTCCGTCACCATGAATTTCCTGCCCCACCTGGTGCCGGTGAACCGGGGCATCCACTCCTCGGTGCTTCTGGAACCCGGGGAAGGGAAGACCTTGGAGGATGCCCGGGAGGCCCTGGAGAAGGCCTATGGACAGGAGCCCTTCGTCCGGGTGCTGGAGCCGGGGAAATTGGCGGACACCAAGCATGTGACCCGCACCAACCTCTGCGAAATCGGATGCCTCTACGACAGCCACACAGGGAAGCTGGTGGTCTCCAGCGCCATTGACAATCTGACCAAGGGAGCCAGTGGACAGGCCGTCCAGAACATGAATCTGATCTGCGGATTCCCGGAAACCACGGGACTTCTGATCTCCTGACCTTTTCCTGCCCCTGGGAAATTCGGAGGGGAAAACAGGATTGTCTTCCGGGCGAACTGGAGAGACGGAGGGTAAATTATCCCCATTTCTTCTTTCTTTCCCCCCCCCACGGGAACGGAACCCCCTCCCTCTCTCTCCAAGCCTTCTCCGAACCCCCTCCGAGACATGGAATCCCAATTGCTGGAGCAACTCTCCTCCTTCGACTCCTGGAAACGCGTCGCCGCCCTGCAGACCTTGGCCGCCTGCACTTCCTTCCCCCAGGAAAGCGAGGCCATGAACATGCACGTCCACTCCTTCTTCTCCTATAATGGGGAAGGATGGTCCCCCACCCGCATCGCCTACGAGATGCGGAAGCTGGGACTTCACGGCGCCGCCCTGTGCGACTTTGACGTGATCCAGGGGGTGAACGAGTTCCTGGCGGCGGGCGATTTCCTGGGATTGCGCACGGCCGCCTCCTTCGAGAGCCGAGTCTTCTTCCCGGAATATGCAGACAAGGAGATCAATTCCCCCGGGGAACCCGGCGTCTTCTACTTCATGGGCAGCGGATTCGTCAACGGAGACCGGGGGGCGGAGTTCAAGGAGCAACTGGAACAGGCCCACAAACGGAACCGGGCCCTCATTGAACGCATCAACAAAGCCTTGTCCGTCTGCGCTCTCTCCTATGAAAACGACGTGCTCCCCCTCACCCCGGACCACAACGCCACGGAACGCCACATCGTTCAGGCCTACCGGGATCTGGCCATCCAGCAATTCGGGGAAAGAGCCAACCAGTTCTGGGCCGAATTCTTCGACGACGACCCCGCCCAGCTGGCGGCAAAATCCCCCAACGCCATGAACGAATATCTGCGGGGAAAGCTGATGAAGAAGGGAGGCCTGGGATACCAGCAGCCCGACGAAACCACATTCCCCCCCATTGACGAAGTCATCCAGCGCATCCGGCGCTGCCGGGCTCTCCCCTGCTCCGCCTGGCTGGACGGCTCCCTGCCCGGCGAGGCCAATCCCCAAGAACAGCTGGAGTGCCTCATGGCCAAGGGACTGGAAATGGTCAACATCATCCCCGACCGCAACTGGAATTTCAAGGATCCCGCCAAGCAGGAAGTCCGGGTCAAGGCCCTCTATGCCTACGTGGACACCGCCAACGCCCTGGGACTCCCCATCATCGCCGGAACAGAATGCAACAAGCCCGGACAGCGAAAAGTGGACGATTTCGCCGATGAACATCTCCGCCCTGTGATGAAAGACTTCCTCAGGGGCGCCAATGTCCTCTTCGGCCATACCCTCCTCCTGCGCTACGCCAACTACTCCTACAGCGACGCCCGGGCCAAGGAGGAATTCCCCGACCGAACCCGGCGAAACGATTTCTTCGCCGCCGTGGGCGCCCTCCCCGTCCCCCCCGCCTCCCTCCGCCAAACCTTCGCGGAAGAAGACAACCCCGAAAAGAACCTGGATCGCATCCGGGATGCAGCCAAGGCGGGACGCTGGTAGCCTGAACCGCCTCCCCTGCCACGCCCCCTGCCCCCAGGGGAGGCCCCTCTTGAAAACACGGGAAAGTGCCTTATATTCTACCTCTTCCCGTGATTCGCAACGCCCCGCCCCCCTTGTCCCCCAAGGGCCCTGGGGCTGCGCCTAAGATTTTCTGTAACCTCTTCTATACCAAGGACTTATCATAGTTCATCATGGCCACCCTCTCCGTACTCCTCACCATCATCTCCGTCTTGACGGCGATCCTTCTCACTCTGCTGGTGCTGATTCAAAATCCCAAAGGCAACGGGGGCATTGGCGCCATCGGCGGGGGAGTCTCCGAGGCCATGTTCGGGGCCTCCGCTCCTAGCGCCCTGGTGAAAGGAACGGTGATTCTCGCCGTCATCTTCCTGCTGTCCACCCTCTTCAATGTGGCCATCCAGGGCAAGATCAGCCGACAGAAGTCTGTGGGCGAATCCATTGTGGTGGAATCCTCACTCCCCGCCCCTGCCGAGACTGCCCCTGTGGA
>JAEDMH010000032.1 GCA_016303095.1 Lentisphaeria bacterium
CCAAAAAAAGAACCCAGGGCGGAGCATGCCGGCATGCTCTGCCCCCTCCGTGCTCTCCGTGTTTTATCTCCGTGCGCGACCTGTTTGAGGTTGTGTCCGAGGGGGGGGGATTTTCCCTGGGTTTTTCTCTATGGGGGCACCATATTTCCCTGGGGATTCCGTTATATTATTGCCATCGTTCGATGGCCTCCCCGGAAGCCGATTCTAGGGGAGGAGTTTGTTTTTTGGGGGAAAAACTCAACTGGGAGAACCATGGGCAACAACAACGCACTTAAGGCCGTTGGCGCCGTGATCGTCATCTTTCTTGCTGGCGGTCTGATTGTCTGGCAGCTGATGGGAACGAAAAAGACATCCACTGTAACCTCGGAGATGAAACAGCAGGTTTCTCAGGAGCAGAAGGAGGTCTTGGAGGTGATGACGGCGGCCGTGGAGGCCGCGGGGAAATCCGGTTGGGCCGCCACGGGGCGTTATTGGGCGCCCAACGCCTTGAACAGTGCTATGAAGAAGAAGTTGACCCAGGTCTTCGGCAAAGGGGTGGACGATCCGCAAGTGATCCTTGGGGGCAATGTGGGGCGAGACGGAGAGAGCGGCATGCAGTCCGTGACCTTTGCATACCAGGGCAAGACCTATGCCTTCTACCTTCTGAAGGACAAGAAGGGGAAGTATCTCATCAAGGACTTTGGCACCTGGTAAATCGAGCCTTGCGTTTCTTTTGCGCCCTCCTCCTTTGAGGATGAGAGCGCGCCTTCTCCTCCATGCTTTCCCAGCCTTCCCGTCCCGCCCGTTTCCTCCACCGTCGGGGGAGTCTCTCCTTTGTTCCGGGAATGCCTCTTCTCATGGGGATTCTCAATGTCACCCCCGACTCCTTTTCGGACGGGGGGCGCTTTGATACCCTGGAGACGGCCCTGGCCCAGGCCCGGCGTCTGTGGGAGGAAGGGGCGGACATTTTGGACGTGGGGGGGGAATCCACCCGTCCCGGGTTTCACGGGGTTTCCGCCCAGGAAGAATGGGAACGGGTGGGACCGGTGATCCGCGCCCTTCGAGAGATTTCCCCGGTTCCCATTTCCGTGGACACCTCCAAGGGGGCGGTGGCTCGGGCTGCCTTGGAGGCGGGGGCGGACATCGTGAACGATGTCACGGCCTGTCGGGATCCGGAGATGCTTTCCGTGTTGGCGGAGTATCGTCCTGGCGTGGTGTTGATGGACGACCTTCCTTTGGCGTCGGGGTTTTTTGCTGTGGATGTGGTGCGGGAGCGTCTTCGGGAGCGTCGCCGGGTGGTCATGGAGGCCACGGGGCTGGGGGAGGCCGCTTTCCTTTTGGATCCCGGGGTGGGGTTTGGGAAGGATCTGGCCCAGAACCTCCAATGCATTCGCCATGCCTCGGAGTTCGCCTTGGGGAAGAGCGGGGTGCTTCTGGGGGTTTCTCGGAAATCGTACATTGGGCGGGTGACGGGGGAGAGTTCTCCGGGGCGTCGTCTGCCGGGCACCTTGGCCAGTGCCTTAGTGGCGGGGGAGGTGCAGGTTCTTCGGGTGCATGACGTGGGAGAGCATCGGCAGGCCCTTTGGGTGGCCAAGGCGATTCAGGAATCGTGAATACTTTTGTATCCATCTTGAAGCAGCTCCTGGAGCTTCTGGCCTATCCCTTGGAATTGGCGGTGCTGACCTTGGTCTATTGGATGATTCTGCGGGCGTGGCGTCACACCCGTTCCATCCAGACCCTGGGGGGAATCGTGGTCATCTGCTTTGTGGTGAGCACCCTGACCCGGATGTTGAAATTCCCGGCGCTTGCCGTGATGGTCAATTGGCTCCTGACCTTCATGCCCTTCGCCATCCTGGTGATCTTCAGCGAGGAAATCCGTCGCCTCCTGAGCCATCCCGCCATCTTTTTCAGCCGCTGGTATCTGGGCATCCGGGCCCGCCGAAACCTCTCTCGCCAGAAGGAGCAGGTGGAGGCGGGGGTGGACGAGATGATGAAGGCCGTCTGCTGTCTGACGCCCCAGCCCCCGTGGCGAAACTATCTCCAGGATCGCTATCATCTGGACATGGAGGAGGAGCGTCTAGGACGGGGAACCACCGGTGCCCTGTTGGCCATCGAGGGGGTGACCGGGTTAGCCGAGTATCAGGAGACGGGAGTGGAGCTGGATTGCGCCATGAACTACCGGCTCCTGCGCACCATCTTCTATTCCGGTACCGCCCTCCATGACGGAGGGGTCATCTTGCGCATGAGCCGCAACGGTCTGCGGATCACGGCGGCGGGATGTCGCTTTCCCCAGGGAAGAGGCTTGGGAGAGGGGCCCATCCACACCCGCCAGAATGCCGTGCGGGGCATGGCGGAGCGCACCGACGCCTTTGTCCTCATGATCTCCGAAGAGACCGGGAGTGTTTTGATGCCCGATGAGGTCGACCGGACGCGAATCCATCGCCTTTCCTCTCCCGGGGAACTGCGGGAGGCCTTGCTGGGCTTCTTCCAAAACCATCTCTTGCGGAGTGGCGGAGCCCCGCAGCGCCCGTCGGAGGAGAGCGGCAGACAGGAGGAGGGGACGGCGGAATGAGTGCACTTCCCAACAACAAAAAAAGCGGGGAGGGCAATGGGTTTGCCCTGCGGTGGAAGTCGTGGATGCGCAAACTTCAGATGCTGGACATCTGGAGGATGATGGTGTCCTTTGGCCTGGCGGTGGCCACAGTCGTCCTGATCCGGCAGCAGAGCGCCTCCAGCGCCTACGCCGGCTGGAAGAGCGTGGGGCCGGTGGCGGTTCAGGCGCCCCAGGGAAATTGGGGAGGCGAGGTGCGGATTTTCGAGGGAGACTACACCGTGACCCTCCAGGTGTCGGTGGATGCCTTTCGTCGGGATACTGCATTCTCTGACAGAGATTTCAAGGTGAGCATGGATCCCGTGCGTCTGGGGGCGCTGATTCGCCAGGCGGGGCCGGGGAGTGGCATTCGCCAGGTGGAATACGAAGTTCATCCCTCGGATGTGCTGGAGAAGCCTGCGGGGGTGCACATTCGGGAGATTCGGGGGGGGAGGCTCCAGGTGCGCTACGAGTCGATGGTGAGCCGGGAGGTGCCCGTGCACCTTACCTTGGATCGTCGGGGGCAGCGGGAGGGCTGGACCTATGATTGCCGTCTGCTACAGGGGGGGGTGGTGACCGTTCGGGGGCCGGAGTCTGAGGTGGCGAACATCGTCAGTCTCGCCACGGAGCCCGTTTTGCTGCAGGACACCCGGGCCTACACGGGGATGGTGCGATTGCAGCCTCCCGCCAACGGGGAATTGCTCCAATACTCCCATACCCAAGTGGAGTACGAGGTCCGCCCGGAGAAGAATACCATGGAGGAAGCCAGCCGGGCCTTCAACGACCTTTCGGTGTTTTTCCTCACGCGGGGGGAGAGTTTTCTCCATCCCCGTCTAGGCAACGGGGAATTCCCTCGGGTGAATGTGTATTTGAATGGCCCCTCCATGGTGCTCAAAAGCATGAACCCGGAGCAACTCCGGGTGATCTGCGACCTGACCCCCTATACCCTGCCGGGAGGACAGAATGTCCGTCTCCAGGTCCAGGGGGTGCCCGCGGGAGTGCAGGTGACGGAGATTCTCCCCCGGGATACCCTTTCCCTGGAACTCTACGACATGCGGGAGCCTCTTCTGCCGGGGGTGGCCCCTGCCCCTGCCCCGGAGGCGGCCCCATGAGAACGGAGGAGTGGCCCCCGGAGGGGAATCTCCCTCCCTACGAGGAGGTGGCGTGCCAGCCGGTGGTGGTGGTGACAGGCCCCACGGCCACGGGAAAGACCCGCCTGGCGGTGGCTCTGGCCCGCCGTTTCCAGGGGGAGATTGTCAGCGTGGATTCCCGTCAAGTCTACCGGGGGATGGACTTGGGGACGGGCAAGGACCGGGAGGAATATGGGGAGGGGGCGTCCCGGGTGCCTGTGCATCTTTTGGATGTGGTGGAGCCGGGGGAGCGCTACGATTTGCATCGATACGGGGAGGCGGCACGCAGGGCCCTCCAGGAAATTCGGGGGCGGGGACACCTGCCCGTGCTGTGCGGGGGAACCCCCCTCTATCTGGTCGCTTTGCTGGAGGGGTATGAAATGGCCGGCGGCCCCCCGGACGAGGCGTACCGCCGACAGCTGGAGGCCTTGCCCGAGGAAGAACTCCTGGCACGATTGCGACGGGAAGCCTCCCCCGCCTTGCTGGCCCGCACGGATGTCACCCAGAGACGACGCATCATCCGCGCCTTGGAAATCGCCCGCAGCGGCGAACCCCTCCATCCCGTCCCCCCCTTGCGCCGAACGCTTCTCCTGGCTCCCCTCTTCTCCCGCTCAGAGGTCCGGGAACGTATCCTCCTACGCCTGGATGCCCGCCTGGAAGGGGGACTCCTCCAGGAGGTGGAGGGACTCCAAAAACGGGGCATCTCCCCGGAACAATTGGAGTGGTTTGGCCTGGAATATCGATATGTGGGACGCTTCCTGGCAGGACAGCTGACCTACCAGGAGATGCGGGAGCAGTTGGTCACCCAAATCCGGCGCTTCGCCAAACGACAGGACATTTGGTTCCGAAAGATGGAGCGGGAGGGACATCCCATCCACTGGATCCCCCGGGGAGAGACGGAGGAGGCCACAACGCTGGTTCGGGCTTTTCTGACGGAGCAACCCTCAGTGTAGAATATTCGTAATATACTCAGAATGAATAAGTTATGAATATTTGCGGGAAGAGTTTCCCCGAGGGGAGCCCCGGGAGGGAAACCCATCTTTCCGGGGTATATTAACCCCGTTTGTAGAGTCCTGCGGAGGACGGATTCCCGGGGCTTCTCTCCTTCCTTCCCCTCCCCTCTTTCTGCCCGGGGCGGAACGCCTTTCCCTTTTCCTCTCTTCTCCCTGCATGTACTGGTACATCAAATATCCCCTGATTCTCATCCTCGTGGTGGTTTGCCTGGGTTTGGCGGGATTGGTCTTGCGCTCCTGCCGCACAACGCCGTCGAACCCGCCCGAGGCGGCGCCTCCTCCGCAAGAGTTGTCTGTTCCCGGCGCACCGAGCGACGGGCTTCCCCGGGAGGAGCCAGGGCAGACTCTGGTGCCTCCCCCGCCCCCTGTTCCCGGGGTGGAGGAGCGTCTGGCGGCCGCCCGCCGGCAGTTGGACATGGGGATGCTGGAGGCCGCCCGGAAGCTGGCCCGCCAGGTCATAAAAATGGAGGGAGTGAAGGAGTTTGATCCCCTTTGGCGCCGGGCGGTGGAGATTCTCGACGATGCGGACAAGCGTTTGATGAACTCTTCGGCCCCTGCCCAGGAGAAGGGGTTCTATCGGGTGGTGCGGGGGGATTCCCTGGCCCGCATCGCCTCCCGCTACTACACCAGCGTGGGGGCCTTGATTCGCTGCAATGAAAGCCTGCACCGGGAGGATGGACGGGATCCCGTGATTCGCCCCAGCCAGACATTGAGCTACATTCAAGGCACCTGGTCCATTCGGGTCTCCAAACAGCACTTCCTCCTTCTCCTCTATCTGGATGGAGAATTGTATCGCGTGTGGACCGTGGGCATTGGCAAGGAAAACCGCACCCCCTCCGGACGCTTCCTCATCACCGACAAGCTGACGGATCCCGCCTGGACCCCCCCGGGACGCTTCATCGCCGCCGGCGACCCGGAGAATGTGCTGGGGACCCGATGGCTGAAGTTGACGCCCACGGAGGGGACGGATCCCAGCCTGGAGGGCTATGGCATCCACGGCACCACGGAGCCGGAGACGGTGGGCACCAGCTGTTCCGCAGGGTGCATTCGGATGCGCAACGAGGAGGTGGAGGAGCTTTTTGACTTCATTCCCATGCCCGGGGGAAGCACTCCCCCTGTCCGGGTCTCCATCGAGGAATAGGGCATCATGGCGGAAGGAAATCTGGATTTTGCCGAACCTCTTCTGGAGCTGGTGCATCGGGCGGAGGCCCTGCAGCGCCATGCCCAGCAGAATCGGCTCCACATGGATGGGGAGCTGCGAACCCTGCTCCAGAACATTCAGCAGGTGGAGGAACTCTTCCAAAAGAACCTCACGCCCTGGCAGAAGGTGCGCCTGGCCCGCCATCCCCTGCGCCCCCATCCCCAATATTTCTGCCGGATGATCTTCTCCGATTTCCTGGAGTTCCATGGAGACCGGCGATACGGAGACGACTGGGCTGTGGGAGGCGGCTTCGCCATGCTGGGCACCCACCCGGTCATGGTGATCTTCACCCGAAAGGGCCATAATCTGGAACAGTATCTCCAAAACCACTTCGGATGCCCGGAACCCGAGGGCTACCGAAAGGCCCTCCGCTTGATGAAATTGGCGGAAAAGGCCCGGTGCCCCATCGTAACCCTGGTGGACACTCCCGGAGCCTACCCCGGAATCTCCGGCGGAGAACGGCATATCGGCGAGGCCATCGCCGTGAATCTCCGGGAAATGTTCCGCCTGACGGTCCCCGTGGTCTGCGTCATCACCGGAGAGGGAGGATCCGGGGGAGCCCTGGGGCTGGCCGTGGGAAACAAGGTCCTTATGCTGGCCAATGCCTACTATTCCGTCATCACCCCGGAAGGATGCGCCGCCATCCTCTGGCGGGATGAAAACCGAACCGCCGACGCCGCCAAGGCCCTGAAACTCACCGCCGACGACCTCTTGAAACTCAACGTCATCGACGAAATCGTCCCGGAACCCCTGGGGGGCGCCCACTGCAATCCCGGCGCCGCCGCCGCTATCCTCAAGGCCGCCTTGGTGAGGGTGCTGAAACCTCTCTGGAAAAAGTCTCCCTCCCGGGTGAAAGACACCCGATATGACCGCTTCCGGAAAATGGGGATCTTTCAGGAGAAGTAGACGGGCGGGGGCAGGGCGTCAAATCCTGCCAATAGACGACAAATTCCCCGCCATCGACTATCTTAATGCTTGACACGGGTTTGCCCTTTTTGTAGGCGGTTCTCCAGGCGGGAGTGGTCTGGGGTCGCCAGGGGCGTCATCTTTCCCCATTTTCTTGGACTCCAAGGTTCTATGGATCAATCGAAGATTCGCAACATTGCCATTATCGCCCACGTGGATCATGGGAAGACCACGTTGGTGGATCAGTTGTTCAAGTTCAGCGGGATGTTCCGGGACAACCAGAAGGTTCAGGAATGTCTGATGGATTCCAACGCCATTGAGCGGGAGCGGGGCATCACCATCACCAGCAAGAATGGATCCTTTGCCTACAAGGACTACACCATCAACATCATTGACACTCCCGGACACGCGGATTTTGGCGGTCAGGTGGAGCGTGTGCTGAAGATGGCGGACGGCGCCCTGCTTCTGGTGGATGCCCAGGAGGGGCCCATGCCCCAGACCTTCTTCGTGCTGAAGAAGGCTCTCTCCCTCTCCCTTCCCATTGTGGTGGTGATCAACAAGATCGACAAGCCTGCCGCCCGTCCCTACTGGGCGGTGGATCAGGTCTTCGATCTCTTCGTGCGTCTGAACGCCCCGGACGAACTCCTGGATTTCCCCGTGGTCTACGCCTCCGGGCGGGATGGGTGGTCCGTGGACAACCTGGATGACGAGCGCAAGGATCTCACCCCCCTTTGCGAGCATATTGTGAAGGACATCCCTGCGCCCCAGGGCTCCCCTGACGGCCCCCTCCAGGTCCTGATCTCCACCTTGGACTACTCCCCCTATCTGGGGCGCATTGGCATTGGCAAGATCACCAGCGGCAAGATGGACATCAACCAGGCCACAGTGGTGGCCATGCGGGATGGCACCTTGAAGCCCGCCCGGATCACCCAGATCTTCCGCTTTGAGTCCAACAAGAAATATCAGGTCAACGAGGCTTCCTGCGGAGACATCGTGGGAATTGCCGGCATGAACGATGTCACCGTGGGCTGCACGTACACCTCCCCGGAGAATCCCATTCCTCTGCCGCCCATGCCCATCGATCCTCCCACCATCTCCATGAATTTCCTGCCCAACGGCTCCCCCTTCTCCGGGCAGGAGGGAACCTATGTCACCAGCAGCCATCTGGAGGAACGCCTCCGCCGGGAGACCATGTCGGATGTGGCGTTGCAGGTGGTGCCCCTGGGGGTGGGGCAGGGCTTCACCGTCTCCGGACGGGGCGAACTCCACCTCTCCGTGCTCATCGAGCAGATGCGGCGGGAGGGCTATGAGATGGAATGCACCCGGCCTGTGGTGATTTTCCAGACCGGCCCCAATGGGGAAAAACTGGAACCCTTCGAGGAATTGACGGTGGACGTGGATCAGAACTATGTGGGACCGGTCATGGAGAAGCTGGGCCTGCGCAAAGGACGCATCCAGTCCATGGAGACGGAGAACGGGATGGCCCGCATCGTCTACCTGATTCCCACCCGGGGACTCCTGGGCTACCGTTCCGAGTTCATGACGGACACCAAGGGCCTGGGAGTGATGAACTACCTCTTCAGCGGCTATGAACCCTACGCCGGGGAAATCACCTACCGCCAGCATGGGGCCATGGTGGCCATGTGCACCTGCGAAACGGTCCCCTATGCCCTCTTCAATCTCCAGGAACGGGGACGCCTCTTCCTGGGGCCCAATGTGAAGATCTACGCCGGGGAAATCATCGGGGAGAATGCCCGGGAGGGAGACATGCTGGTGAATCCCGGAAAGGCCAAGAAGTTGACCAATGTGCGGGCGGCGGGCTCCGACGAGAATATCATTCTGACGCCTCCCGTCCAAATGAGTCTGGAGGACTGCATCAGTTTCATCAATGACGACGAGTTGATGGAAGTGACCCCCAAGAGCATTCGCCTGCGGAAGAAGGCCCTGAAGAAGTGGGGCTGGAGCGGGGGAGACAACTGACGGGCCGCGGGCATGGCGACAGGGCGGGCAGCATCCCAAAAGCCCCGGGTGGGCGTGGTGGTGGTGAGCTACCGCTCCCCGGCACGCACCTGCGCCTTCCTTCGGGAACAGCTGCCCCGCCTCCCCTTCCCCTGGGTGGCCTGCGTGGTGGAGGTGGCTTCCCTGCCGGAGAGCCATCAGGCCCTGGAAAGGGAACTTCCCCCAGAAACGCTCCTCCTCTCTTCCCCGGAAAATCTGGGCTACGCCCGGGGAAACAACTGGGGCGCCGAGGAACTCCGCCGCCGCTTCCCCTCCCTGGAATATCTCCTCATCGCCAATGACGATGTCCAAATCCCCCAGGACCATGGCCTGGAGGCTTGGATGGAGGCCATGGACGCCCATCCCCAATGGGCCATCGCCGGACCGGATGTGCGGGGACGGGACGGCAAGCCCCAGTCCCCTTGGAATACCTCCGCGGACTTGGGGGATGAGTGCTCTCCCGCCTTTCCCGCCAAGGAGAGCCCCTTCGGGGGAGAAGCCCGGGAATGCTACGGGGTGCGGGGATGCTTCATGCTGGTGCGGGCCACCCCCTTCTTCCAGGTGGGCGGCTTTGATCCCGAATATTTCCTCTTCTTCGAGGAACCCGCTCTGGGAGAACGACTCCGCCCCCTGGGATGGGCCACGGTCTATCTGCCCCAGGCCAGGGTGACCCACTGGGGAAGCGCCACCATCCGAAAGGCGCTCTCCTCCTGGAAAATCTATCTCCTCTATCGAAAAAGCTTCCTCCTCACCGCACGAAAGTATTGGGGATGGGGAAAAATCCGACGAATCACCTGGCCCCTGCGACACCTCCTCCGACGACTCCTGGAAAACAAACGGGGGTGAACACCCTAAAAACACGGGACGCACAGAGGGGGTAAACACGAAGGACGCGGCCCACGCGGAGAGCACGGAGATTTTAAAACACGGAGGGCACGGAAACGCCGCTACGCGGCGCCACGGAGGGCACGGAGAGGCGGTCCGTGCTACCCGCACGTTCCGCCCGGGGGCTTTTGGGGGGCGTTGCGGCCGACGGTGTCCCGTCGCCCCTGTTGTCCCGGTTCCGCCTCTGGGGCGAGAATGCCCTGGCGGCCCCCCCTCTCCCCAGAAGGCAAACCCGGGACAACTTCCCTGGGCGGTCATGCCCGCCCAGGAACACCCCCGGGGGCTTTTTTAGGATGAAATCCTTAGCCTCCTAGCTTCCCAGCCTCCTTAGCCTCTCTAGAATCTCTAGAACTCCTGGATACGGTTACGGTTGGGGTTCGTTTTCGGGGAAGGGGCGCGCGGAGGGGAAATCCTCCAGGGCATAGTGGATTTGCCGTTCTGGCATAGGCATGCGGCAGAGTTCCACGTGGCTTTCCTGGAAGAATTGTTCGGCCAGGGAGTCGTGATAATGGGAGAAGATCACCACCCGCACGATGCCCACGGCGATGAGGGCTTTGGCGCAGGCGGTGCAGGGGAGATTGGTGACATAGGCCGTGGCACCCTCCAGGGCCATGCCGTGTCGCGCCGCTTGGCAGATGGCGTTGATTTCCGCATGATTGGTGCGGACGCAATGATTGTCCACCACCAGGCATCCGGCATCGTAGCAGTGGGCGGTTCCGGGGAGGGAGCCATTGTATCCTGTGGAAAGGACGTGGTGGTCTTTCACCAAGACGCATCCGCAGTGCATTCTGGGGCAGGTGGCCCGTTCGCTGGCCAGCATGGCCAGTTTCATGAAATAATCGTCCCACTCAGGGCGGCAGGAGGGGGTGCCCTGGTGAGGGTGGAGGTGGGGAGAATGGGCTTGGCACATGGGAGGGAAAAAGGAGTGCCCCCTGGCTCGTCGTCGTTTCCTCGTTTTTTTGGGGGAGGGCCAGGGGGCGGTTTTGGCTTTCGGGATCGGGGGGCTGTCTTCTAGTCGAAGAGTTCCCTATCCTGTTCGTCCTCTTCTTTCAAGTCGGCGCTGGCCCAGATTTTTTCCTTGAGTTCCGGGTCGGCGGCGATGGAGCGATCCTGCACCTTGGTGAGATAGCGTCGCATCTGCTTGTCCAGCTTTTCGTAGGTAGCGGAGAGAGCGGCGGCGGGGGAATCGGCTTTGGCGGAGGCGTTCAGGCGGACATGTTTTCCATTGAGGAGTGCCTCGCAGTGGCATTTGCCCCGTTCGCTGTCCAGCACCATGCGGAGAGAGGTGAGCTTGGTGTAGTCGGCATCCAGCTTGTCGGCGAGTTTCTGGGCCAATGCCCGCTCTTCCTCATGGATTTCCAGCCGTTTTCCAGTCAGGAGAAGTTCCAGCATCTTCTGCACCTCCTTGTTCGGGTTGGGATGTAGACGGGGGGAGAAGCCGCCGGGCGGCGGGACCCCGTCGAGGGTGTTTACGGAAGAGGCGTTCCGCCGTTCTTCCGTCAAGAGGAGTGGAAACTGGGGCCGAGATAGACCCTTTGAGCATTTTCGTCTTTCACCAGGGCTTCTCCCGTGCCGGAGAAGAGGATTTCTCCGTTGCAGATGAGGTAGGCCCGGTCCACGATGGCCAGGGTTTCCCGGACATTATGGTCGGTGATGAGGATGCCCAGCCCTCGGTCTCTCAGGGTGGCGATGATCTTTTGGACCTCGAAGACGTTTTTGGGATCCACGCCGCCGAAGGGTTCGTCCAGCATGAGGAAATCGGGGGAGGTGGCCATGGCCCGGGTGATTTCTAGGCGTCTTCGTTCTCCGCCGGAGAGCGTGAGGGCCTTTTGGTTTGCCAGATGGGTGAGTTGGAGCTCCTCCAGCAATTCCTCCAGGCGTTCCTTGCGCTGGGCGGGGGTGAGATCCAAGGTTTGGAGGATGGCCTCCACATTTTCCCGGACGGTGAGTCGTCGGAAGATGGAGGGTTCCTGGGCCAAATAGCCCATGCCCAGACGGGCCCGGCGGTACATGGGCAGGCGGGAGATGTCCTCCCCCCGGAAATGGATGGTGCCGCCGTCAGGGGGAACCATGCCCACAATCATGTAGAAGCTGGTGGTTTTCCCGGCGCCGTTGGGGCCCAGGAGCCCCACCACTTCTCCGGGGCGCACCTCCAGGGAGACATCCTGCACCACGCACCGCCCTCCGTAGATTTTGCGGAGATGGGCGGCTTGCAGGAGAGGGGAGGGGGAGGGCTGGGGCATGGTCACTTCTCCTGGGGGGCGGGCTTCACCAGATCTAGGGGGCTGCTGTCGCCCCGGTTTTCCACGGGGAGAGTCAGCACTGCCCGGGCGGCCTGGAAGCGGTTTTCCTTCAAGTCGTAGCGGATGCGGGAGGAGGTCATGACCCGCCCGTCGGCCAGAATGGTGCATTTCCCCTCCAGGATGATGGCGTTGCCTCCCTCTCCCAATTCCCACATTCCCTGGTCCCCCGTGGCGCTCTTGCCATCGGCGGTGTGGATGCGCACCCTGCCCGTGGCCTGAATGCGCTGGGGCGTGGAAGTGCCTTCCTGAAAGAAAACCTCCATCTGATCCGCATTGAGCACCACCCGCTGATCCTCCCCGGAAATCTGCTTTTGCAGGGTCTGGAGGGTCTCCCCCGCCGGCAAGAAGACCACCTCCACATTCCCTTCCAGGGTGGCGCTATGCTGGAGGGTCATCTCCATGCGGTCGGCGGCGATGGTGACGGTGCCGGAGGGGGAGGAGGGGCGTGGTTCCTCCCCGGGGAAACTTTGCTGGGCGTAGGCCAAGGAGAGGAGGGCGACCAGGAGGCAGCAGAGAAGGAGTCGGGACATAGGGGAAGGGGGTCAGGGCGCAGGGGAGGTGCTTTCCTCCTTCTGGACGAGGGAGAGGGGAAATTGGATGTGGACAGCCTCCCGGAGGACGAACAGGGGAAGCTTCTGGCTGTCCTGCCAGTAGAGATCAAAGCCGACGCCGGAGATTTCCAGGCCATCGGGGCCCGTGAGATGGATGGGGCCATCCCCGTGAATCTGCTGCAGTTTCTGGTTGTAGCGGCAGCGGGGACTCTCCAAAAGGAACTCTGGCGTGGGAGAATCTTCCTTCTGGAGGATCATCTGGAATCCCTGGAGATGATAAAGGGGAAGCTCCACCAGGGCGCGCTGTCCTTGGATGCGCCAGGGCAGGGACTCCTGGCGTCCCCGTCGGGGCAATGTCGCCACGCCGTTGGTCTGGAATCCCTGGAGTTCCATGTGATCCAGGGAGTCCATGCCCAGGGGGGAATCGGCCGAGAAGAGGGGGAGCGCCAGGGCGGCCAGAAGGATGAAGGAGAGGAAGCGCAAAAGAGGAAGCGGGGGGGGATTTCCGGATTCCTTTAGGGAATCAGGTGGTAGTGTCTCAATTGGGATTCCCAGGTGCCCTGGAGTTTCATGAGCCATTCGGCAGTTTCCCGCAGAGCGCCCTGTCCGCCAAAGGCCTGGGTTTGGAGGTCGGCGGCGGGGAGGAGGGCCTCGGCGGCGTCTCCCACGGCGATGCCGAGGCCGGCGGAGGTCATGGCCCAGGCGTCAATGAGGTCGTCTCCCAGGAAGAGGCACTGTTCCATGGTCAGACCGTGCTCCTGGGCGACGTGAAAGAGGCTTTGGGCTTTGTTCCAGCACTCTTCCACCAGGAAATCCAGTTTGAGCTCGGCGGCCCGGGTTTGGTTGGCCTTGCTGCGCCGCCCGGAGATGGCTCCCACCAGGAGGCCGGTGCGGCGGAGCATGGTGATGCCGGAACCATCCCGCACATGGAAAAATTTGATTTCGTCGGGGGTGCCGGTGTATCCGATGCGTCCGTCGGTGAGGACGCCATCAATGTCCAGGGCCACCAGTCGAATTTTGCCTGCGGCCTGCTCCAGGGTGGTTCCCGCTTTCTCGAATTTTTGGCTGGAGAGGAGGTTCATGGGCAGAGGGCGTGGATTTCCTTCAAGGAGGAGAGCAGGGATTTCAGGTCAGCCAGGCGCAGGGAGTTGGCGCCGTCGGAGAGGGCCTTTTCGGGTTGGGGGTGGATCTCCAGGAAGATGGCGTCGATGCCCACGGCGCAGGCGGCCCGGGCCAGGGGGGGGACGAATTCCCGGTTGCCGCCGGAGCAGGTTCCCTGGCCCCCGGGGAGCTGGACGGAGTGGGTGGCGTCGAAGACCACGGGGCAGCCCAGGGAGCGCATGATGGCCAATCCCCGCATGTCCACCACCAGATTGTGATAGCCGAAGGTGGTTCCCCGGTCCGTGAGGAGGATGCGGGAGTTTCCGGCGGATTCCAGCTTTTGCACCACGGGAGCCATGTCCTCCGGGGCTAGGAACTGCCCCTTCTTCACGTTGACGGGCTTGCCGGTTCTGGCCGCCGCCAGCAGCAGGTCGGTCTGACGGCACAGGAAGGCGGGAATCTGGAGCATGTCCACCGTCTTGGCCACCCTTTCGCATTGGCCGGGCTCGTGGGCATCTGTGATGACGGGAATGTGGAATTTCTCCCGCACTTCCGCCAGCATGGCCAGGCCTTCGGCCTCTCCGGGGCCTCGGAAGGCCTTGATGCTGGTGCGATTGGCCTTGTCAAAAGAGGCCTTGAAGACGTATTCCAGCCCCAGGGAGCGGCAGACTTCCAGGGCCGTGCCGGCGATTTCCTGGCAGATGGGGTCGGATTCGGCTACGCAGGGGCCGGCGATGACGAGGAGGGGATTGCCGGGGCCCACGGCTTTGCCGCCGGGGAGGATGGGGAATTGGGAGAGAGGCATGGAGGGAGGGGAGGGAGGGGGGATCGGGGAAGGGATATCCTAGGAGAGGGATTGCCGGGCGAGGAGTTCCTCCACCCGGGCGAGATCTTCGGGCACGTCCACGTCGGCGGTGCGTTCCTTGGTGACGAGCACGGCAATGCGCGCCCCATTCTCCAAGGCGCGAAGCTGCTCCAGCTTTTCGCAGGCCTCCAGCGTCCCCGTGGGCCAGGAGACAAACTTCTCCAGAAACTCCCGCCGATAGGCATACAATCCCCAGTGGAGCAAAGGCTCCGCAGGGACGCCGCCCTGCCTGGGGAACGGAATGAGAGAACGGGAAAAATATAACGCCAGATTGCGGTTGTCCAGCACTACCTTCACGGCGTTGGGATCCTGGGGATCCCGTCCGGCCACGGAGAAGGGAACCGCCACCGTGCCCATCTCCGCTCCGGAGGCTTTCATCTGCTCCACCAGCTGGTGAAGCACCGTGGCGGGAATCAGGGGCTCGTCTCCTTGGACGTTGACTATGAGGTCTCCCTCCCGTCCCTGGATGGCCTCCCAGATCCGGTCGCTGCCGGAGCGGCATTCCGGGCTGGTCATCACCACCTGGCCGCCAAAGGCCTCCACGGCCCGCTGGATGCGGAGATCGTCGGTGGCCACCAGGATCTCCTGGAAATCCGGACATTTTTGGGTGGACTCGTAGGTCCATTGGATCATGGGCTTTCCGGCGATGAGAGCCAGGGGTTTGGCGGGAAAGCGGGTGCTGCCGTAGCGGGCGGGGATGACGGCGATGGTCTTCATAGGTGCGTGGGGGGCGAGGTTCGGGTGTCCAGGATTTTGGGCGTGGAAATCTGGAGGGATTCTCCGGTGGCGCAGAGAGCCAGGAGTCCCGCCAGGCGTTGGTGTTGCCGGAGGAGCCCGGCGGGGCGGCAATGGAGCCAGAGGCGCGGGCATCCGGCCTCTCGGAGGGGTTGGAGGGAGGTATGGGGGAGTCCGCTCTCCTCCAGGAGGAGGGGGGAGATGCCCTGGCGGAGGGCCTCTCGGGCGGCGGTCTGTCCTGCCTCTTGCGCTCCCAGGATCACCAGGGGGACTTGGGGGCCGGGCCGGGCCAGGGTGTCCAGCCGCAGGGGGATGGCCGGGAGAGTCGTCGGCGGGGGCTCCTGGGGGAGGGGGAGCCATTGGGCGTCTGGGGATGGGGGCGGAGCGTGATCCGTCGTCAGGAAGCGTGAGGGGAGGGGGATGTGGGGGGAGGTGGCCTGGAGGAGGATGGGGAGGCAGGGATGTTCCCAGGAGAAGAGGGTGGTTTGGAGGGTAGGGAGGGGAAAGGAGGGGGGGATCGCCCCGGAAAATTCCAGGGTGCTCCAGGCTGCGCCTTCCCGGGTGCCCCCATCCCAGAGGGCCATGCGCAGGGAGGATTCCGCCTCCAGACGGGCCGCCAGGTCGTCTTCCCGGAGGGTGACGGTGCATTGACAATGGCAGAGGGGCAGGGGTTCCTCCCCTCGTCGGGCAGGGGTCAGGAAGACTTCCTGGGTGATGCCTCCCCCAGGATCCTGGCGGGCGCTTCCCAGAAGATTCCAGTGCAGTCGACAGGAAGCCAGGCCGGAGGAACGGCGAAGAAGATGGGCCTGGTGGAAGAGATGCCATCCCCGGGTGGCATCCACTACGGCCTTGGCGACAATGGCGAAAAATCCCTTCTCCCCCAGGAAGATCCAGCCGACGATGCGGCGGGTGGCTCCCTCCCGGACGGGCTTGACGGGATAGGAGCCGAAGTACAGGAAGACCCCCGCCTCCTCCAAACCTTGGCGCAGGGCTTCCCCGCCGTCGGGGGCCGAAGAAAGACTCCCCCACTCCGGAAAAGCCTTCTGCTCCTCCCAAGCCAGAACCCCGCCATAGTCGGTGCCTAGGGCGCGATCTTCGCACACCAGCACCACTCGACGCCTGGCCCGCCGCAGCCGAGGGGCAAGACCGCACCCGGGCAGGGTGCCGCCGACCACCAGCACGTCAGCTTCCTGGATGACCGGGACGGAGATTTCCATGGGGGACTCGGGAGAGTGGACAGGCGGGCAGGAGGAAGGGGAGAACCCAGGCGGGGAGGTTATATTGGCGCATTGGCCTTTCCGTCCCGCCCCTCCAGTCTGCTCTGGGGCGCAGGGGGAAAAACAGAGCCGTGCCTCAGAACGGGAGGGGGTGGTGTCTGCCGCCTTTCGTCCGGCTCCATAACATAACGGAGGGAGGGGTGTTCCCTTTCGTCCTTGGCCAAAAGTTTTTCCTGCCTTTCCTTCCTTTGGCGAGAAGGAGGAGGGGCGGGATGTTCCGTGGAAGGAAGCATGCAACATAACTCATTCTCCCATAAATTGTTATGGCTTCCCGTGCTCCTGGGAGCCCTCCTCTATCTTCTCTGTCTTCCCTGGATGGAGTTGCGGGGGAGCGACGAGGCGGTCTTCGCCGCCGTCGCCCGG
Source organism: Lentisphaeria bacterium (assembly GCA_016303095.1). Taxonomy (GTDB): domain Bacteria; phylum Verrucomicrobiota; class Lentisphaeria; order Oligosphaerales; family Oligosphaeraceae; genus UBA1724. The sequence continues at coordinate 16,898 of JAEDMH010000032.1, forward strand.
GAAATGCTGGAGACCCGCAAGTTCTTCACTCCCGCCTTCCAGGGACAGCCCGCCCAGATTTTTCCCCTGTATCCCTGGCTGGTCTGTCTCTGCTCCGGATTCCAGACCCCCGGCGTCCTCTCCGTGCGCCTTCCCGCCGTCTTGTCCGTCTTCGGTCTGGCCTTGGAGGCCTTTCTGGTGGCCCGTCGTCATCGGGATGCCCAGGCGGGCTCCCTGGCCGCCGCCATCGTCCTGACCACCTTTGGCGCCATGCGGGTGGGCATTTACGGGCAGGCGGAGACCCTTCATGCCTTCTTGCTCTCCAGCGCCTGGTTTGCCTGGCATGGCCTGGGGGTGCTGGAACGCCGTTGGCGCCTGGCTTGGGGGTGCGCCCTGGGGCTGGTCTTCCTGGATGTGCTCTCTACGGGCCTGAGGGGAATCCTCCTATTCTATCTCCCCCTCCTGCTGACTTCCATGCCCCCCAGAACCCGGCGCCTCCTGCGCTCCCGGGAACATCTGGAATGTCTCTGCTGTTTGGCCCTGGGCCTTTATCTCTGGTTCACCCTGGTGTGTCCCCAGCCCCTGACGGGCTGGTATGCCCTGGTGGGTCCCCTCTCCAGCAGCGCCGTTCCCGAGGGGTTCTTTTCCCATCTTCTCCACTTTCCCCTGCGGTGTCTCCGGGATCTGATGCCCTGGAGCCTCTTCCTGTGGATTCCTTTCTGCCTGGCCCTGAAACCCTTGGAGCCCGCTGGCTCCCTCTGTGGATTTCTCCGGGCGGTCATCCTGACTCTCTTCCTCCTGCATTGGTTCATGCCCGGCTATTCCTCCTTGATGATGCTTCCGGTCTTGCCGGGGCTGGCGGTGGTGATGAGTTTCAATCTGCCCATTGTTCTGCACCGCTGGGAGCGGGGATGGGGGAAGTTGCTTCGGTTCCTTTCCTGGTTTTCCCTGGGGCTGCTCTGCTATTGCGCCCTCCATTGGATGTGGGTGGGGCTGGGGCGCATCACCTTCCAGGGGGCGGAGAGAGGCGTGGAGCTTCTGGGATGGAGCCTCTCCCTCTTTTCCCTGGCTCTTGGGAGCTGGGTGTGGTGGCAGGCGAGGCGTCCCACGGGGGAGGGGCTGGTGTGGCTGACCCTGGGGGTGCGTCTTGCCTGGATTGCCCTGGTGGTGCTGCCCAATTTCTTGACCATGGGGGATCGGCAATATGCCGCCCGGAAGCTGCTGGGGCAGATTCCCCGGGAGGAGGGACCTCGGGAGGGAGAGGCCGTACGGGTGCCGCCGGGAGAATCCCTCTATCTCCTCCCCCGCCAAAAGGCCTTCCCCGCCCAGATGTTCTATACGGATCGACGGGTGCTGCGACTGCGAAAAGGAGAGGCCATGCCCCGGAAAACTCTCTACGTGATCTCGGAACAGCAACCCCTCTTCCCCGGATGGCGCTGGAAAAAACTGGCCGGACCGGTGGATTTCCAGATGCACCGAAAACTGGAACCCTCCCCTCTCCTCCCCGAGGGAAAAATGCTTCTGCCCAATTTCCCGGGACGACACTATGTCCGACGGGAACTAACGCCCCAGGAATTCCCTCCCCACGCCCTGGAATACTACGAGCCCTACTGGATGAATCTCTACCAGGGTGAACCGGAACCCATGGATTGGTAGGGACGAACGGGCAGAGACTCACCCAGGGGAGGATTCGCCCTTGTCCTGGTGGATGACGCAGAGCATGGCGCCCATGACCACCAGAAAGCCCAGGACTCCCTGCCAGGTGACGGGCTCCCGGAAGACCAGAATGCCCAGGATCACGGCGGTGAGGGGTTCCAAAGCCCCTAGAATGGCGGTCTTGGTGGGACCCACCAGGGCGATGGACACCGCCAACAGGGTATAGGAGAGGAAGGAGGGAAGGAGGGCCAGCCCCAGAAGATCCCCCCAGGCGCTGGCCGAGGGAATTCCCTGGATGCCCTCCGGGGTCAGCACCATGGAGAGGAAGAAAAGGGGCAGGGAAAGAGCCATGGCGTGGAAGGTGAGGGGGCCGGCGGCAAGCCCCTGCAGCGCCCGGGAGACTTTCAGTTCCACCATGTATAGGGCGTAGCTCAAGGCGGAGAGGAGAACCAGGATGACGCCCCGCAGGGTGACCTGCCCCTCCCCCCCAAGGCAAAGCAGGGCCACTCCCCCCAGGGCCACCAGGCAGCCCGCCATGGTCCGCCCCGAACATCTCTCTCCGAAAAAGAGAAACATGGTCACGGCCACCAGGGCGGGATAGACGAAAAGAATGGTCGCCCCAATGCCGGAGTGCATCTCCCGAAAGCCCATGAACCAGAAAAGCCCCGAAAAGAACAACAGCACTCCGGCCAAGGTCAACGCAGGAAGTTTCTTCCGGGAAAACGCCAGGGATTGCCGGGTCAGGCAAAGATACCCGCCAAGGATCAGGGCGGCCAGAAGATAACGGTAGAACAGGACGGCCGCAGGGGTCATCCCTTCCTGGAAAAGGCGCTTCCCAAAGAGTGGGTTGGTGCCATAGGCCACGGCGGAGAGAATGCCACTGAGGTATCCTTTGACAAGACGGGAATCCATGGGACAAATGAAAACAGAAACGGGAAGAAGATGACAACAGGCGCCTAATGTAATGCCCCCTCTCCTCACTCCCCTGCCTGTCGGAAAACGCTTAAGGCGCTGCCACTTGAACACAGAACACACAGAAGCGCCTGCGGCGCACCCGGGAGACACGGAGTAAAACACGGAGTTCACGGAAGGCCCGGCAGGCCGGGCGCACAGAGGGCAGGTCGAGGGCGGGACCTGCCCCCCGCACGTCCCGCCTTGGGATTGACGGGAAATCCCCCCCGCTGGGGGGAAGGGGGGCAATCCTCGTGAACCCCGGCAGGGGTGGGAGGATCGCTAGACGGGGGTGAAGGGAGGCCCGAAAGGCCGACCGAAACCCCCGGCAAGGACACAATAGGAATCCGAACCCCGTAGGGGTGGCAGGCCTGGTTTCGCCGGGGGTGAAGCGCAGCGCAACCCCCGGCGCCTGCGGCGCACCCGGGAGACACGGAGTAAAACACGGAGTTCACGGAAGGCCCGGCAGGCCGGGCGCACAGAGGGCAGGTCGAGGGCGGGACCTGCCCCCCGCACGTCCCGCCTTGGGATTGACGGGAA
>JAEDMH010000033.1 GCA_016303095.1 Lentisphaeria bacterium
TCCCCGGGAGGGCACGGAGGGTAGCTTTTCCTCAACCTCTCTGGGACAAAATATTTCCAAAACACCCCTTGCTTTTTCTGTTTTTTTTCCTATACTATCCTCGCATTCCGTCTTTTCGTCTCTTCTTCTTTCTCGCCAGTTTGGGTATATGTTTTATAAACACTTGCAATCAAGTGTGTTATAAAAAGCAAGAAGAAGCGGCGGTCTTTTTTTCGCCCCATACTGAACAAGTTTAGCATAGGAGCGGACCTGTTTTTTTATTTGTCTACCGTCCCCCGTTCATCCATCATCATCCCACATTGTGGAGGAGAGAGGAATCATGAAGCATCGTGGAAGTTTCACCCTGATTGAGCTGTTGGTAGTCATTGCCATCATTGCGATTTTGGCGGCCATGTTGTTGCCGGCGTTGTCCAAGGCCCGTGCCAAAGCCCGTTCCATCAGCTGTATCAACAACCAGAAGACCATTGGGTTGTATTTGTTGATGTACGTGGACGACTCGGACGGCAAGTACTTTGGGACCGGGGCGGAGTACTACCGGACGGATCCCAACGGGGGGCACTACTGCTGGTGGCCTGCCATGCTGGTGGAATATGCGGCGGGTGGGTTGACGGGGGCGAACTTCCGTTGTCCCGTCACCATGGACGAGCCCTTGAAGGACATGTACACCCACACCTTTTTGCAGGACGGCACGGCGGAGGGGCGTTGGGCCTGGGCCCAATGGAGCCGCTATGGCATGAACCGGTTCACGGACAACCCTGCCGGGGACGGGAAATTTGGCTTCAATCATGTCTGGGACAAAATCAAGAGTCCCAGCACGGCCATGCTGACGGGGGAGATGGTGTGCAGTGGGGACAACACCCGGGGTTACTACATCGCCTTTGAGCACTATGCCAATGCCTCCATGGGGTATTGGGGGGTGTGGACGGGCGTTCACGACGGGAAGGTGAACATTCTCTTCCCGGACGGCCATGCGGAATCGGTGGATGGCAATTGCGGGAGCAGCTACCAGAACTACAACGCCACCTACTGTCCCGCCAAGGCAGGCCTGAAGCGTTTCACCTTCTACTTTGACCGCACGGAATAGCCCTTCCCCTTCGCCCCCCAAGAGGAACTCCCCATGAAGCGAATCCCCCTGCCCCTTCTGCCCCTTCTCCTCCTCCCCCTCTGCCTGGCTTCCGCCGGCGCCATGGAGACCCTGCGCCTGGACTTTTCCAAGGAACGCAGCGCCGTGGTAGGGGGGGTCGTCCACGCCCCCGAGCCGGAGATGCTCCGGAATGGGGAGCTGGCGGTGGGGGCACGGGGATTCAGCCTTCCCGCCGCCCCCCTCCTTGGGGAGAACGAGGGCACCATCCTCTTCCGGGTGCGCTTTGAGGAGCCCCGGGAACCCCGGAACACCATGCGGAGCCTGGTGACCTTGCGCACTAACAGCCGTCTCTACGCCGGCTACTACTTCTTCGGCGACAGGCGCTGGGCCTTCGTCTTCTCCGACCAGGACAAGACCTTCCGCATGGAAATGCCCGCCCCCCTGGAACCCGGAAAGGACTACCGGCTGGGCTTCAGCTGGGACGGGGAGACCCTGAAACTCTTCCGGGACGGACGACTCCTGGCACAGGCCGAACAACCCCTCCCCGTGGAAAACCCCACCCGCCTCCACCTGGGCCCCTACAAAGACCCCTGGATTGCCACAAACCCCTGGTGCGACGACACCTTCATCCAGGAACTCCGGTTCTTCTCCCACGCCCTCTCCCCCGGGGAAGTGGCGGAACTCTCCGGGGTCTCCTTCCCTCCCCTCCCGGAAACCCATCCCCCCCTCCTGACCATCCCGCCCCTGCCCCGGGGAACCCCCGCCCCTGCCCTGGACGGCAAACTCGACGACGAGGCCTGGGAACACGCCGCCGGTACGGGGCGCCTCGTCCAGGGAAACTATCCCCGGGAATCCGGGAGCCTGCCCGCCCATGGCTTCCGGCTCCTCTACGACCAGGAAAACCTCTACGTGGGCTTCTACACTCACTTCCCCCCCCACCAGCCCTTTGTGGAAGGGGAGCAGCGAACCCCCTCCAAGGAACCCGAGGTCTGGGGAAGCGAATCCGCCGAGGTCTACCTGGAGACCGACGCCCTCTACCGCTTCGCCGTAAACATGGCCGGCGGCTTCTGCGAAGGACGACAGACCGACGGTTCCTGGAACGGGGAGTGGCTCTATCGAGGCACCAAGTCCATGAAGATGGACGACTCCATCCTCTGGGAGGGCGAGATGGCCATCCCCTGGAAGAGCGTGGGGCTGGACGGGCCGCCCCGGAGCCCCATCCGGCTCAACTGCTGCCGCTCCTGGAAACTCCCCGACTTCGGGCAGCACTCCTCCTTCCACCTGACAGGAGAGGGATACTCCCCCGAAGCCCTGATCCCCGCCACCTTCGCCCCCTGCGACACCATCCAAATCCTGGAGGAAAACAACCCCAACCAGGGGGAATACCTCCAATCCTTCCGCCTGGAATCCCCCCAGGGGGGAAAACTCTCCTACCAGGTCTCCCTGGCAAAACTGGACGGCAGCGCCCTGCCCCTGCCCCTCTATGACAGGACCTGGAACGCCAAGCCCGGGGAAACCATCCGGGAAAGCCTCCACGCCTCCCTCTCCCAGGCCGAATACGACTGCCTCCTCTACACCCTCTCCCACGACGGAAAGCCCGTCTGGAGGCGCATCCTCCCCTTCCGCCTGGACCTCACCTATTTCACCGCCACCCCCCTCTTCTTCCAAAACCGCATCCGCATCGCCCTGAAAGAGGCCATCATGGCACGGCAACTGGGGAATCGGGGCGCAGGGGAACTCCAACTCCTCTCCCCCCAGGGCGAACGCCTGGCCGCCATCCCCGCCAACGCCCCCCGAAAGGAACTCCCCTTCCCCCGGAACTCCCCCCCAGGAGAATATTCCGTCACCCTCACGGACGCCCAGGGACAACCCTGCGCCAGCCAGAAGGTGGAATACCCCGGCATCGGAAAATGGGAATCCCAGTCCTTCCCCCAGGAAACCATCCTCCCGCCCTTCACCCCCATTGCCACCCAGGCCACGGAAAAGGGACTCCACTGCCAACTCGCCCTCCGGGACTATGCCTGGGACAACACCCCCTTCCCCACGCAAATCACCAGCCAAGGCACCCCCCTCCTGGACGGACCGGTGGAAATCCTCCTGGACGGACGCCCCGCCTCCCCCACGGATTTCCAGGTCCTCTTCCAGGCCCCCCACCGGGTGGAGTTCCAAAGCCAGGGACAGGAGTTCCTCTGCAATTCCTGGCTGGAATATGACGGCGTCCAATGGAACCGGCTGACCATCACCCCCGGGAAAAAGCGGAGCCTGGCCATCCGCCTCCGCATGACCAACCAGGCGGCAAAGTATCTCCACGGGGCCGCAGGGGGCGGCATCTGGGGAGCCAAAACCACCATGGCCATCCCCAAGGGTGTCACCAAGCTCCCCTTCTACTACTCCCTCTGGGTCGGCAACGAGGAAAGGGGACTCTGCCTCTTCGCGGAAAACCGAATCGGCTGGACCGCCCCCTCCCGGGAAACCTTCCTGGTGGAGCGGGACGACACCCATACCACCATCACCCTCCAAGTCGCCAACGCCCTACCCCCACGCAAATCCCTGGAAATCGGACTGGGATTCCTGGGCACCCCCATCCGCCCGCTGGCGCCCAACTATCCCTTCGACACCTTCAACTGGAGCTACGCAGCCCCCATGAACCGGGACGGCGACCCCCATCCCACCCAGGATGTGGTCATCCTCGACGCCCCCTATGGAGTCTACCGGGGAGACTTGGGAAGCTACTTCGCCGACACCCATGACCGGGACGGCGACGCCTGCGCCAACTCCTACCTCCAAGCCTTCCAAAGGCAGACCGACGGGCACCACGTCCGCCCCGTCCCCTACCTCTGCGGACGCTACCTCTCCGCAAAGTATCCGGAGATGCGGGCCTACCGGGCGGAATGGAGCTTCCGTCCCGAACTGGCCCAGGACTACGACAACACGGGGCATTTCATCTACGACTGCTGCCCCGTCTCCTCCGCCACCGACTTCTTCGCCCAGAAGGTGCGGGAACTCCTCCGGCGCTTCCCCCAGATGAAGGGGCTCTACTTCGATTTCGGGAACGTCCCCGAGTGCTCCAACGGGGAACATGGCTGCCAGGGCGGCACCCCCCTCCTGGCCCAGCGGGAGTTCTACCGGAGGATGGCCATGGTCCAGCTGCAGGAGGGCATTGAATCTCCGGTGATTGTCCTCCACAACACCGACTGCAACCTCCTGCCCACCTACACCTTCGTCACCCATCTCTTCAATGGGGAGCATATCCGCCAGAGTTCCAGCACCCTTCTCCACGACAAGAAGGACATCCTGGACTCCTATGGCCTGGAAATGTTCGCCAGCGAATTGAGCACCCTCCCCTTCGGCGTCACCAACAGCGTCTACATGCCCCTGGACACCCTCCGCCCGGAATACGGGGGGGACGAACCCACCGACCAATACCAGTTCCGCCTGGGCAAGGCGGAGCATGCCGCCACCCTCCTCCACAACACCCTCATCTCCCCCATGCGGAACCACTACGGTCTCTTCGACAAGGTGGTCCGCGCATTGGCGGCCTTCGGCGTGGGAAAGCCGGATTGCCGCTTCCTGGGATACTGGCGGCATCCCGTGGCCGTGGAGGGGGCGCAGGATGTCTACGTCAGCTGCCATGTCCGGGGCGACCGGGTGCTGGCCATTGTGGCGCACGTGGGAAAATCCCATGAAAACCAGACCTTTGACTTGGTTTTCGACTGGAAAACCCTGGGAATCTCCGCCCCTCCCGTTACAGTAACGGACCGGATGAACGAACCCGACCCGGGCTACGCCGAGCTGGAACGCCGGCAGAAGGAGTTTCAGGTCCCCCCCGAGCGGGCCCCCCTGGAGGCGGGGGAGTTCGGCTCAAAGGTCCACTCCTTCCAGGGAAACACCCTCCGCCTGTCCCTGGACTACCACTCCTTCGCCATTCTGGAACTCCAATAACCTCCCTCCCAACTTTTTCCCGCCATGCTTGAGATCCGCCGGGGCACTCCTGAAGATTTTTCCCAGGTCACCGACCAGGTGGTGGCCAGTTTCCGCACCCACACCCCCGCCCATCCCCGCTTTGAGGACTACGACCCCTCCACCGTCAACCCCACCCCCCAGGCCATGTCCGCCTGGCGTCTGGCCTTTGTGGACGGAAAACTGGCGGGGGGGCTGGTGATGGTGCCCCGTCGTCTCCGTCTGGGGAAGACGGAGGTGACCTACGGGGGCATTGGCCATGTCCATTGCATGCCGGGCTTCCGGAAGCACGGGGTCTTCAGCGCCTTGATGCGCCGGGCCATCCAGGACATGCGGGAAGAGGGGATTCCCCTCTCCGCCCTGGGAGGGGACCGGTTGCGCTATGGCCACTACGGCTGGGAACACGCCGGCGTCCTGCGCACCCTCCGCCTGGAGCCCGCCATGCTCCGCTTCCGTCCCCCCGCGGATGAACCCTCCATCCTGGAGTTCCGGGAATACCGGGGGGGCGAGGCGGACACCCTGCGGCTGTGGAAAGCCCGGGAAAGCGCCTTCGCCTGCCCCCTCAAATCCTCCCCCCAGGAGTGTCGGGCCACCCTGCTGAAGCCCGGCCGCCCGGTCTATCTCTGGAATCCCACGGAAAGCCAATTCGCCTACGCGGTGCTCAAGGACCGCACCATCCTGGAATACGGCGGAGACGTGGAGGGGGTGGAGAGAATCGTCCGCTACGTTCTGCAGACGGGCAACTGGAATGTGCTGGTGCCGCCCCCGGAGTGCTCCGGTCCCCTGGAGGAGATGCTGGATGGCTATGCCCAGTGTTTCCTGGTGGAGAACCTCTCCCAGTTCCGCGTGAATTTCCTGGGAAGGGCCCTGGAGGCCTTCCGCCCCTGGCTGGAGCCCCGGCTGGAATCCTGGCAAGGGAGCGTCACCCTGAAGGTGGAGGACGGGGAGGATTCCGAGACCGTCACCCTGGCCAAGGCCCTAGGCCAACCCTTGGCCATCCGGGAAAGCCAGGAGGAGCCCACCCTGACCCTTTCCCGTCGGGAACTGCCCCCCCTCCTCTTCGGCCCAGGCCTGCCTGCCGCCCTCTCCCATGACCCCAGCCCCTTCTGGCGCATGGCCTTCCCCCTCCCCCTCTTCTGGCCCTCCCTGGAACACGTGTAATCCCTTGACCGCCCTCCCCATGGACTTCTCCTGCCATACCCTTCCCACGGAAAACCGCCTCCGGGTGCGCTTCCTCACCCCGACCTTGGCCCGCATCCAGATCTTCCCCTCCACCCGCCCGTTCCAGGATACCGGACTAAACCGATACCACTTCATCCAGGAACCCCCGGAACTCCCCCTGGAGCCCACGCCCCTCGCTCCGGACGGCATGGCCTGGAAGAGCGACCGACTTTCCGTCCAGTGGACCGAGGAAGGAAAACTGGTCTGCCGGGACGGCGCGGGAAACCTCCTCCTCCAAATGACGGACCTGTTCCTGGGACACAAGGCGGCCCAGGCCACCTTCCAGGCCCAGGAGGACGAGGACTGGGTGGGCTTCTGTGACCAGACCCGGGATCACCTCTACCACCGGGGGCACAAGGCCGTCTGCTGGGTCTCCAATGTCTCCTCCTACCTCCCCGTCCCCTTCTTCATGTCCACCAAAGGCTATGGCGTCTTGGTGAACACCACCCACTGCGTCGTCTTCGACATGGCCAAGAGCCAGCCGGACCAGTTTTCCTGGAAGGACGAGCGGGCGGTGGTGGACTTCTATCTCTTCGTGGCCCCCACCTTCAAGGAGTGCCTCCGGCAATATACGGAGTTGACGGGGCGCCCCAAACTGCCGCCGGAGTGGTCCTTCGGCCTGTGGTTCATCTGCCGGACCCAGGCCAACGACGCCGAGGTCATGGAGAACGCCTCCCGGTTCCGCCAGGAAGGCATCCCCTGCGATGTCATCGGCCTGGAGCCCGGATGGATGGAAACCTACTATGATCTCTCCGTGGAGAAGGACTGGAGCACCCAGCGCTTCCCCCTGCCCGAGTGGCAGCTCGAGGAAAAATGCGAGCACACCTGGACCAAGGCCCTGAAGCGCATGGGCTACCATCTGGAATTGTGGCTCTGCAACGAATACGACCTCTCCTATGAGGAGGAACGGAAAATCCAGGGGGAGGAAGCCCAGCGGGAGGCCGGGCTGGAAAGGGAGGAACCCACCTTCCACGAGGTGGGGGAACTGGACCTTCATTTCGCCAGGCCACGCTACGCCGACGCCATCACCAAGAAGGAGGAGCCCTGGTTCCAGCACCTGAAGAAGTTTGTGGACTGGGGCGCGGATTTCTTCAAGCAGGACGGCGCCTTCCAGGTCTGCACGCACCCCGACCGCGTCTATGGCAACGGAATGCTGGACGCCGAAATGCACAACCTCTATCCCCTCCTCTACGCCCGCCAGATGTGGGAGGGCTTCGCCCAATACACCCATCGCCGCCCTGTGGTCTTCACGGCCTCCGGCTGGACCGGCTTCCAAAGTTGGGCGGGCACCTGGACCGGGGACGTGGGCGGACGCCTGGAAACCCTGGGCTCCATGCTGAACACCGCCCTCATGGGGCACTCCTGGGCCACCAACGACATGGAAATCGCCGAACCCGAGGGCATCCATTTCGGATATCTCCTGCCCTGGAGCCAAATCAACAGCTGGACCTATTTCCGAATGCCCTGGCTCCAAGGGGGAAAACTCCACCGGATGCACCAGGACTACGCGCGCTTCCGCGCACGCCTCATCCCCTACCTCTACTCCTCCGCACGGGAGGCCACCCTCACCGGACTCCCCCTCATGAAACCCCTGACCCTGGAATTCCAGGAGGACCGGAAATGCCGCGGCATCCTTCACGAGTACCTCCTGGGACGGGATCTCCTGGTGGGCATCTACAAGAAGGAAACCTACCTCCCCCAGGGCGCCTGGAAGGACTACTGGACGGGAAAGGTCTACGACGGATCCCAGGATCTCACCCTGGAATGGCCGAAGGAACGGGGCGGAAATCTCCTGATCCGAAAAGGGGCCGTCATCCCCCTGGGACCCCTGATGCAATACCGCAAGGAAAAACCCCTGGAGGAAGTCCAGCTCTACCTCTTCCCCGGAGAAACGCCCACCCAGGGAACCCTCTACGAGGACGACGGCGTCACCTTCCAATACCAGAAGGATGACTTTGCCCTCACCACCATCACCGCCCAGAATCTTCAGGGCGTGATCTCCGTCACCACCCAGACGACCCAGGGATCGGCCGCCTCCGAGGTGAAACGCTGGAAGCTCACGGTGGCCGCCGCCGAAAAACCCCGGGAAATCCGACTCAATGGCACCTCTCTGCCCTTCCAGTGGGACGAGACGCGGCAAGAGGCCACCACGCTGTAAAGCAGCCTCACCCTACGGGAGGAGAGATTCTAGAATCTAGAAATCTAGAAATCTAGGATTTATCTATGGAAAAACCCCCAAGGCGGGACGTGCGCAGCAGGCTTCGCCCCCTCTGTGGTCTCCGTGTCGCCCGCAGGGCGCCTCCGTGCCTTCCGTGTTTTAACTCCTTGCCGGGGGTTCCGGTCGTCCCCTTGGGCCTCCCTTCACCCCCGTCTAGCGATCCTCCCACCCCTACGGGGTTCAGGAGGATTGCCCCCCCATATCCCCCGCAAGCGGGGGATTGCCCGCCAAACACCCCCCGGGGCGGAGCGTGCGCAGCAGGCTTCGCCCCCTCTGTGGTCTCCGTGTCGCCCGCAGGGCGCCTCCGTGCCTTCCGTGTTTCCCATCTCCGTGCCCTCTCCGTGTCGCCCGCAGGGTGCCTCCGTGCCCTCTGTGTTTCCCTCTGGATTTCCGACAATTCCGTAAAAAAGCGGTCATTAGGGGCTATAGTACTCCCCGTTGCAGCAAGATCAGGCATGGAGATCTGGCGGAAGGGCAGCCTTCCTGTTGGAAATCAACCTGTTTCCCAACCCCAACATCCTAGGAGATTCAAGAACAATGATCAAGATTGGCATCAATGGTTTCGGGCGTATTGGCCGCATGGTCTTCCGCGCCGCCGTGGACAACTTCGCTGAGGACATCCAGGTGGTGGCCATCAACGACCTGCTGGATCCCGACTATCTGGCCTACATGCTGAAGTATGACTCCGTGCACGGCAAGTTCGAGCACGAGGTGTGCGCCTGCAACGAGAAGAAGGTCCTGGTGGTGGACGGCAAGGAGATCAAGGTCTTCTCCGAGAAGGCCGCCTATGACGAAGCCACGGGCAAGGCCCTCATCAACTGGGGCGACCTGGGCGTGGACGTGGTGGTGGAGTCCACCGGTCTCTTCCTGACCGCCGAGAAGGCCGAGATGCACCTGAAGGCTGGCGCCAAGAAGGTCATCATGAGCGCCCCCTCCAAGGATGCCACTCCCATGTTCGTCTACGGCGTGAACCACAAGAGCTACGCCGGCCAGACCATCATCTCCAACGCCAGCTGCACCACCAACTGCCTGGCCCCCATCTCCAAGGTCCTCAATGACACCTTCGGCATCAAGCGCGGCCTCATGACCACCATCCACGCCGCCACCGCCACCCAGAAGACTGTGGACGGCCCCTCCAAGAAGGATTGGCGCGGCGGCCGCGGCATCCTGGAGAACATGATCCCCTCCAGCACTGGCGCCGCCAAGGCCGTGGGCAAGGTTCTCCCCGAACTCAACGGCAAGCTCACCGGCATGTCCGTCCGCGTTCCCACCAGCGATGTCTCCTTCGTGGATCTGACCTGCGAGCTGGAGAAGCCCGCCACCTATGAGGAAATCTGCGCCGCCATGAAGGCCGCCAGCGAGGGCGAGCTGAAGGGCATCCTGGGCTACACCGACGAGGCCGTGGTCTCCACCGATTTCCGTGGCGACGCCCGCACCTCCATCTTCGACGTGAAGGCCGGCATCCAGCTGGATCCCACCTTCGTGAAGGTGTGCTCCTGGTACGACAATGAGTGGGGCTACTCCAACAAGGTGCTGGAGATGGCCCGCGTCATCAGCAAGTAAGGCTCCTTCCGCCTGAAGCAAAAAGACCGCCTCCCGAAAGGGGGACGGTCTTTTTTTTTGCGGGGGGCGCTGCCGCTTCAACACAGGAACACAGAGGCGCCTGCGGCGGACACAGAGGACACGGAGATTGAAACACGGAAGCCAGGTCAGGCCCGGCAAGCCGGGCGCATAGAGAGCACAGAGGGGGGCGGGGCAGCCCGTGCAGCCCGCCCCGGTGAGCTTCGTTATAACTTCCTTGATTCTAATGGATTTCTAGATTTCTCGTTCTATCTCCCTTTTCCTCATGTTCATCCTTCTTCCCGGATTTTCAGGCGGAGGAGCCATCCCCATTGGAGGGTGGCCTCTTCCCGGAGAGGGGGATGTGGCGTGGGGGCTTCTTTTTGGCCATGGGCATCGGCGGCGGCCATGGTTCCCAGGAGGAGGAGGAGGGAGAGAGTGAAGGAGCCGCCGTAGGAGAGGAGGGGGAGAGGGAGTCCGATGACGGGGAGGAGTCGGACGGACATGCCCACCCCCACCACGATATGCACCAAGAGGAGTCCCACCCCGGAGAGAAGGAGATTCAGGTGGAGCCGGTTTTTGGCCCTTCTGGCCCAGTGGAGGGGGAGCATGAGGAGAATCCAATACAGTCCCAGGAGGGGGAGGACGCCGAAGAGGAAGCCCCCCTCCTCCGCCACCACGGCGAAGAGGAAATCCGTGGGAGCCACCGTCCGCGGGAGGAATCCCAGGTTTTTCATGGTTCCGTTCAGATATCCCTTTCCCGTGAGGCCTCCCCCGGCCACGGCCATGGTGGCCTGCTGTTCGTTCCAGCCGCCTTGGGCGGAGAGAAAGCTTTGGAAGCGACGGAGATGATAGCCCTTCAGGAGTCTGGCGGCCTCCTGGGGCATGGAAACGGGGGAGGCGCCATTCTGTTGTCGGAAGTGATGGACGGCCAGGGCGGAGGCCAGGAGGAGGGCGGCCGAGGCCAGGAGGGAGACTTTCCAGAGCCAGGGGGGGAGATAGCGGAGTCCCAGGGTGATGGCCAGGGGGATGGCCAGCGAGGCGGCATTGCCGTAGGAGGGTTCGGCGGCGATGAGGCCCATGGGGAGGAGGTAGCAAAGGAGTCCCAGGGGGAGTTCCCAGAGGCGGGGCAGGAATTTGCCGTCCAGAAGGAGGGCGCCGGTCAGGATGGTGAAGAGGCGGGCGAACTCTGCGGGTTGGAGGAGCATTCCCCCCAGGGGAATCCAGCGCCGGGCGCCGCCAATGCTTCTTCCCCACAGAAGGACCGCCACCAGGAGGAGGAGGCTGAGGCCGTATCCGGAAAAGACCACCACGCGCCAGGAAAGGCGCCCGGGAGAAAGGGTCCCCAGCCCCAGGGCGCCGATCCCCCCCAGAAGGAGAAAGGCGATTTGCCGCAAATAGTTTTGCCGCACGGCAAAGGCCTCCCCCAGATAACCTGTGCTGTAAATGTAGGCCACCCCCATGGCGCAAAGACAGCCGATGACCAGCAAATACAGGAAATGGGAGGCGGAGAGGCGCACAGGCAATCGGGGAGAAGAAAAGAGGGGAGAGGGCGGGGGGGAATATACCCCCTGTCCCCTGTCGCGGAGTAGGGTTCGTGCGCTATATTATCCCTGTTCGACATCATCACAGACGTCTTGGAGCGGGTCTGTTGACCCGCTTTCTTTTTTTCCGCGCCTAACGGAGGAGTGCACTATGAGCAAAATGACGGAAGAGCAGAAGCAGCGTATGCAATTGATTGACTACCTGGCGAAGCAGCGGGGGGTTTCCCGGGAGGAGCTGATGGCCATGCTGGAGCGCACAATCCGCGAAGCCGCCCGGAAAGCCGTCCGCAACTACCAGAATGTGGAGGTGAAGATTGACGAGAAGGGGGGTGTGGCCTGCCTGGCCCGCCTGATGGTGGTCTCCAAAGTGGTGGATCCCACCCTGGAAATTGACTTGCCCACCGCCCTCACCAAGGTGCCCGAGGCGGAGTTGAACCAAGAGGTGCTCTGGGAGGTGGACACCAAGGATTTCGGACGCATCGCCTCCCAGGTCGCCCGCCAGCTGCTCACCTCCGGACTCCAGGAGGCGGAAAAACGCCATGTGGTCTCCCAGTTCATGGGACAGGAAGGCCAGCTGCTCAACGGAACCATTTCCCGGCGGGACAAGAACGGGGTCTGGATTGACTTCGGGAACGGCGAGGGGCTCATGCCCCCCAAGGGATGCATCCCCGGAGAACAGTACGAGATCAACGACCACATCACCGTCCTGCTGAAGACCCTGAATCCCGACAAGCCGGGGGCCAGCCTGTTCGTCACTCGTTCCAGCGCGGACTTTGTCCGCCGTCTCTTTGAGCGGGAGGTCAGCGAGATTTCCGATGGCACGGTGGAGATCAAGGGCGTGGCCCGGGAGCCTGGGTATCGCACCAAGATCGCCGTCTACAGCGAGCAGGCCAACGTGGATCCCGTGGGGGCCTGCGTGGGGGTGCGGGGCGCCCGGGTGCGGATGATTGTCAGCGAGCTGGGGGGAGAGAAGGTGGACATCATCAACTGGGATCCGGACATCCGGGTCTTTGCGGAAAATGCCCTGAAGCCCGCCAAGCTGGCCAAGGTCTTTGTGGAGGAGGAGAATGGGGAGAAGGTGCTCCAGGTGCGGGTCACCGAGGACCAGCTCTCCCTCTCCATCGGCAAGAAGGGCCAGAATGCCCGCCTGGCGGCGAAGCTTCTGGGCTGGAAGATCAAAATCGAGCGTCTCTCCGCCGAGGAGCCTGTCCAGGAGGAGAACACCATGGAGCAGATGATTCGCCAGGCCACCAAGCTGCTGGCGGAGACCTGCCAGGTGAGCGAGGAGACGGCCCGCTTGCTGGTGGCCAACGGATACCACTCTGTGGAGGGCCTGCGGGAGGCCAGCCAGGAGGAATTGGCGGAAATCGACGGCATTGGGCCGGAGACCGCCGCCCAAATTTTCGCCACTTTGGCGCAATAGGGCCCTTTGCCCCGGGGACGCCCTGGGGCGTCTCCAAGGCGTCTCTTCCCCTCCTTGGGAAGGGGCGTCGGGGATCGGCCGGCTGCCCCAGGAAGGCCGGGCAGGCCGGCGCCTGCCAGAAAACTGTGAACGTCGTCGCCATTGTCGACGCAGAAAAATACGGAGGAACCAGAAAATATGTCTACACCGAAAGTGCGTGTCAATCAGCTTGCCCGGGAGTTGGGCATGGAGAGCAAGGAGCTGGTGGAGTTTCTCCAGAAGGAGGGCTTTGAGAAGGTGAAGAGCCACTCCAGCACCCTGGAAGAGGACGAGGTGGAGCTGGTGCGCAAGCAGATCTACAACGCCCGGAAGGAGGCCCAGGAGGCCCGTCGGGGCGGAGGGAGCGCCCCGGCCAAGGAGAAGGCTCCCGTGGTGGAGGAGAAGGAGACTTCCGAGGAGCAGGAAGAGAGCGGGAACGAGATTCACCTGAAGACTCCCATCACCGTCCGGGATCTGGCCACGGCGTTGAAGCTGAAGCCCAATGAACTCATCATTCAGCTCATGCATCTGAACATCTTTGCGGCCATCAACCAGGTGTTGGAGACCGAGACGGTGGAGAAGCTCTGCGAGCGGAATGGCAAGAAATTTGTCCAGGAGCGTCGGGAGAAGGGGAACCACCCCGTCTTCGAGCGGAAGGCCTCCGCCATTGCCGCGGCGGCCAGCGACGGGCGCCCCCGGAAGAAGGTGGGGCGTCCTCCCGTGGTGGTCTTCATGGGTCACGTGGACCACGGCAAGACCACCTTGCAGGACTACATCCGGAAGACCCGTGTGGCGGCGGGGGAAGCGGGAGGCATCACCCAGGCCATTGGCGCCTCTGTGGCCCAGTATGGGGATCAGACCATCACCTTCCTGGACACGCCGGGACACGCGGCCTTCACGGCCATGCGGGCCCGGGGCGCCAACGCCACCGACGTGGCGGTGCTGGTGATTGCCGGTCCGGAGGGATGCATGCCCCAGACCATCGAGGCCATCCACCATGCCCAGGCGGCCAAAGTGCCCATCATCGTGGCCATGACCAAGTGCGATTTGCCGGGCTGTGACAAGGATCGGGTGCTCCGCCAGTTGCAGGAGAACGGAATCCAGCCTGAGGAATGGGGCGGGGAAACCGCCGTCATCCCCTGCAGCGGCATCACCGGCGAGGGGGTGGACGAGTTGCTGGAGCGCATTCTTCTGGAAGCGGAGATGCTGGAGCTCCACGCGGATCCTGACGCCCCCTTCGAGGGCCTGGTCATCGAGGCCCAGATGGAAACCGGCATGGGCCCCACGGCCAACATCCTGGTGCGGAACGGGGTGTTGCGTCAAGGAGACTGGTTCTCCTGCGGCTCCACCTATGGAAAGGCCCGGGCCCTGCTGGACACCCATGGCAAGCGCCTGGCCAAGGCCACGGCCTCCACGCCCGTGAAGATCATGGGCTACAACGGGGTGCCCGAGGCCGGAGACCGGGTGGTATGGCAGCCCGATGAAAAGAGCGCCAAGGCCGCCGCAGACGAGGAATTGCAGAAGAAGCGCCAGGAGAGCGCCGGGGAATCCAAGGCCATGTCCCTGGAGGAGGTCATCCGGAAGATCACCGCCAAGAAGGAGAACAACGACGTGGTGGAGATGAATCTGGTGCTCAAGACGGATGTGCGGGGTTCCCTGGAGGCCATCTCCGAGGCCATCAATGGCATCAAATCCTCCAAGATCACCGTGAAGATTGTCCATGGCGGCGTGGGGGAGATCACGGATTCCGACGTGGTGTTGGCAGCGGCCAGCAAGGCCATCATCGTAGGCTTCCACGTGCGGGCCATGCCCAGCGTCAACCGGACTGCGAAGCAGAAGGGAGTGGAGATCCGTCTCTATTCCATCATCTACGATCTCTTGGATGATTTGGAGGATGTGATGCGGGGCCGTCTCACCCCCGAGACCCGGGAGAGCCTGCTGGGCGAAGCCCAGATCGCCCAGGTCTTCCACATTTCCAAGACGGGAAAGATTTGCGGATGCCGGGTGACCAGCGGAATCATCAAAGTCAACCAGAAGGCCAAGGTCTTCCGGCAGGACAGCCAGATTTACTCGGGCCTGGTGGCCTCCCTGAAGCATTTCAAGGAGGACGTGCGGGAGATGAAGGCGGGTCAGGAATGCGGCATCCGGCTGGACAACTTCGAGGATTTCGAGGTGGGCGACCGGATCCAGGTCTTCACGGTGGAGAAGGTCCTTCCCGAACTGTAGTTTGCCCTGGAAGAAGAGGAAACCATGCCTGCCGAAGATCGCATCGCTCGTCTCAACTGCCAGATTCTCCGGGAGTTGGGGTTGCTGGGGGAAGTGATTCTCCGCCCCCATGTCTCGGATGCCCTGGTCACCTTCACCGGGGTGAAGCTGGCCAGCAATCTCCGCACCGCCACCGTCTACTTCTCCGTCTACGGAGGAGCGGCGGCCAAGGTGCGGGCCGCAGAGTTGCTGAAGCGGAAACGGGTGGCCCTCCAGGAGGGCATCGCCCGGAAGGTTCCCATGAAATACACCCCCGTCCTCCATTTCCGCTTGGATGAAACCGCCGAGCGGGCGGATCGGGTGCTCTCCATCCTGAACGAGTTGAATCTTCCCCAGGAGGAGGAGACTCCCCCCTCCCCTCCCGCTCCATAAATTCCCCCCTCCCTATAACGCACCATGGACGAAGACGCCCCCATTGAAGTCACTCTCCAGGCAGAGGGCTGTGTCCGGGATCCCAACGGTCTCCACTTGAAGGTGGCCAGCGACATCTCCCGGGTGTGCCATGGCTTTGCCTCCCTGGTGACCATCACGCGCCCAGACAACCACCGTAGTGCAGATGGCAAGAGTCCCTTGGCGCTCCTGACCTTGGGGGCCTCGGCGCGCCAGGTGTTGTCCATCCAAGTGCGGGGCGTGGATGCCGCCCAGACCTGGGAGGCCCTGAAACCCTTCTTCCTTCTTCAGACCGGGGAATCCTGAATCCATGAAGAGAAAGGAACTGTTCGCCGTCTTGGAAAAGCTGGATATGCATCCCAGCAAGTCCCTGGGCCAGAACTTTCTTGTGGATGAGAACTGTTTGGATGCCCTGGTGCGGGAGGCGTCTCCTTTGCCGGGAGAATCCGTGTTGGAGGTGGGGCCGGGCATGGGGGCCTTGACCCGTCGCCTGCTGGCGGCGGGATGCCAACTCACGGCGGTGGAGTTCGATTCCCGCCTGGCGGCCTATCTCCGGGAGGAATTGGGGGGAGAAAAGGAATTTCGCCTGCTTCAGGAAGACGCCTGCAAGACCGATTACGACGCCCTCTTCCCCTCAGGAACCCCCTATCGCTGCATCGCCAATCTGCCCTACTCCTGCGCCTCCGTGATTCTGGCACGGATGACCTCCGCCGCCAATCCTCCCCGCTCCCTCCATATCCTCCTCCAAAAGGAAATGGCGGAACGCCTGGCCGCCGCCCCGGGAACCCCCCAATACGGACTCCTCACCGTGCGCCTGGCCTTCCAATATCTTCCCCGGGTGGCCCGACTGGTGCCCCGGGGAGTCTTCTTCCCCCCCCCTGAAGTGGATTCCGCCTTCCTGGCCCTGGAAGCCCGGGAGACCCCCCTGGCAGAACCCGCTCTCCGGGAAAGAGCGGGAAAATTGGCCGCGGCCGCCTTCTCCCAACGACGGAAACAGGTGAAGAAGCTTTTGGAACCACTTCTGCCCCAGGTAGATGTGACTCATGCTCTGGAGGAGATGGGACTCCCCGCCACCGCCAGGGCGGAAAATCTCACGCCACAACAGTATATCCAACTCGCCCAGCTTCCCCATGTCTATCCTCTCCATCCTCGGTAGCGCCTTCTGGTCCAGTGATACCGTTGGCAAACTTGTCCTGCTCGCCATTTTCCCTGTCCTTAGCGCTGTCCTTTGGGGCATCCTGATGCGCAAATTCATGGCCCTCGGGGAAAAAAGAAATCAGGACAAGGAGGTGCAGACACGTCTGGACAAGATGAAGTCGCACCCCGCCCATCAGATCCTGGGAGAATTGGAGCAAAACCAAGCCCTCAAGGGGAATTTGGCCGAGTTAGGACGGGCGGCCGCCCAAACTCTCCTGGAAATCCTCAAATTCACGCCCCAGCAACGCTATCTCTTCTTCTCCGAGGGCATTCTTCCCCGGAGCCTCACCGGGGAGGAGGTGGACCGGGTCATGGTGGCCATGGAGAATCAGCTTTGCAAACTGGAGCGGGAATTGGACGAGGGACTCCATTCCATTGCCTCCGTGGTCACCATTGCCCCGTTGCTGGGTCTTTTCGGCACGGTGTGGGGGGTGATGGCCACCTTCATGGGCATTGTGGAAAATGGGGGGCGGCCCGACATTCAGGCCATTGCCCCAGGCATTTCCGGCGCTCTTCTCACCACCGTGGCGGGACTTTTTGTGGCCATTCCCGGCACTTGGTTCAACAATGCGCTCCTGAAGAGAGTGCAGGACCGGAAGCGGGACATGGAGGAGTTCTGCAGCCTGATCTGCGCCTCTCTCAGCGTGGCCAAGCCTGCCCCTAGGGAGGTGAAGGCGTCAAGCCCGTCCGGAAACGTTTCCGTTTCCCAACAGGAGGAGACTTCGGATGTTGAGGCGTAGGATGCGCAGTCGCGGGGGCGCTCCCCTGCCCAAGGGGGAGGTCAGCATGACCCCCTTGATGGACCTGACCTTCGTCCTGCTGATTCTTTTTATCATCACCGTCCCGATCCTGGATTACAAGACGGATGTGGTGCCCCCTGCCATGACCACGGGGGAGACCCTGCCGGAGAAGGATCAGGAGGCCATCCAGGTGACCTTGGACAAGGAGGGGCGGTGCGCCATCGACGGGGTGCCCGTGGCCCTCTCCTCCCTGGAGGGGCAATTGACGGCTCTGAAGGGCATGGGGCGCACCAAAGTGCGGATCCGGGCCAGCGGGGAGCGTCCCTATGAGGAGATTGTGGCGTTGCTGCGTCCGGCGAAGCGCTGTGGGCTGGAAGTGCAGTTGGAGACCCGGGCGGAATGAGCTTCCAGTGGCCAATCCAGCCCCCCCCTTGCCAGGATTTGCGGCTTCTGAAACGGCTCCCCCTGCTCCATTGCTGCGCCGCCCTGGCAAGCGGACTCCTGCTGGCCACCGCCTTCCCCCCCCTGGAATGGTGGCCTATGGCCTTTCTGGGGCTGGTTCCCTATCTGGCCGTGCCCCAGCCCCGCCGCCTCCGATGGCGCCTCCTGGGGGCCTACACCCTGGGGTTCTCCCATTTTCTGGTCTCTCTATGGTGGCTGAACCAGGTGGGCTTTGGCGCTGGCATACTCCTGGCCCTGTATTGCGCTCTCTATCCCGCAGGGTGGGCCCTTCTCTGGGGGGAGGTGCTTTGGCACAGGAAGCCTCGCCAAGTGCTTCGGGAGGTGGCCCCTTCCCTGGCGCCACGAGAGGATTCCTCTGTGGCCCCCGGGGCCTCCCTGAGGGTCCTGGAGTCTCCCCGACGGCTGGTGACCTATGGAATGCTGGCCGCAGGAATGTGGATCGCCCTGGAATGGCTGCGGGGATGGCTCTTCACGGGCTTCCCCTGGAATCCCCTGGGCACCTCCCAGGCTTTCTCCCCCCTGCGCCTTCTGGCTCCCCTGGCTGGCGCCTATGGCCTCTCCTTCCTGGCGGTGATGGCCAATGTCTTTTTGGCAGATCTGGCGGCGGTGCGGCAGCCCCGGCGCTCCCTGCCCCCCCTTCTCGCCTTGGCTCTCTTCGCCACCCTGTGGTGTGCAGGAGAGGCCCGGCGGGCCATTCCCACCGCCCCTCGTCCTCTGCGCATTGTGGCCGTCCAGGGGAATGTGCCGGAGTGTCGGCAGTGGGACATGGGGATTTTGCAGCAAGCCTGGGGGCAGTATGCGGGGCTGACCCGGGAGGCCGCCGCCCAAGTGTCTCCCTCCCCGGATCTCTTCCTTTGGCCCGAGGGTGCCCTGCCCTGCGAACTGACCTTCCCCCCCCTCGCCATCGCCCTCAAGGAACTCCTGACAGAGCTGCCTGCTCCCCTATGGATGGGCAGCCTGGATGAACGTCTCTTTCCTGGCGATCCCCCCGACGCCCTCCCGCCGGTCTTCAACTCCGCCTTCCTCCTCACGGAGGATTCCCCGGTGCTGACTCTCCCCTCCGCTCTCCGCACAAACTATTATGACAAGACGCACCTGGTGCCCTTCGGAGAGTATGTCCCCTTCGGAGAAACCTTTCCCTGGCTGAAACAAGCCCTGGGAATGGGGCGGGATCTGACCCCAGGAAGAACTTTCCCTCTCTTTTCCCTGAAAAACCGGGAAGGGGACCTCTTCCCCTGCGGCATGAATATCTGCTTCGAAGACGCCTTCCCCGGCCTTTCCCGAAAGTTTGTGCGGAAGGGAGCCACACTGCTGGCCACCATCACCAATGACTGCTGGTACGGGGAAAGCGCCGGACCCCGGCAGCATCTGGCCCAGGCCGTGATGCGGGCCGTGGAAAACCGACGCCCCCTGCTGCGCGCCGGCAATAACTCCCATACCTGCCTCATCTCCCCCAAGGGAAAACTCCTCCAACCCATCCTCTCCCCCACAGGATCCCCCTTCGGACAAGGCTGGCAACTCTATTCCCTCTATCCCGTGGCTCCCCATGCCTCCCAAACCCTCTATGCCCGCATCGGTGACGCCCTCCCCATAGGATGCCTGGCCCTCACCACCCTCATTCTCCTGGCTCTCCTCCAGGATACCCTCCGCAAAAAAGGACGCCTGGCCCGCCTCCAAAAAAGAACCCCGTAACCCCACCCAAACAGGAAAAGGCTAGAAAGGCTAGAGGTTCTAGTGTAGTGTCTCGTAAAATAAAATAAACAGTATATATTACCTCATATAACG
>JAEDMH010000167.1 GCA_016303095.1 Lentisphaeria bacterium
TCGTCAACTACCAGGATACCGGCGTCCTGGCCCTGGGCCAAAAGGGAGACCCTGGAGAAATCGGACCCAAGGGGGACACTGGGGAACAGGGCCCTCAGGGAGAAATTGGACCTAAAGGAGACACGGGAGACACGGGCCCGCAGGGTGAAGTTGGCCCTCAGGGACCACAAGGTGAAACTGGCCCCCAAGGACCACAAGGTGAAGTGGGTCCCAAAGGCGCCAAAGGAGAAACCGGGCCACAAGGACCTCAAGGAGAAGTAGGGCCTCAGGGTCCTCAGGGTGAAATCGGATCACAGGGTCCTCAGGGTGAAACTGGACCTCAAGGGGAAGTAGGTCCGCAAGGTCCGCAAGGTGAAGTTGGTCCCAGGGGAGACACTGGACCTCAAGGTGTAATTGGTCCTAAGGGAGATAAGGGAGATACTGGCCCCCAGGGACCTCAGGGATTACAGGGAGAGGCGGGCCCACAAGGAGAGAAAGGCGATACTGGGCCCCAAGGACCTCAAGGAGAGTCACCGGCGCCCCCAAATCTCCTTCAGGATCATGTCTACGCCTGGTGCAATGGGACTTGGATGGATCTCAAAACCCTCGTCACCTGGACCCTGACCTGCGACTTGAATCTCCCCGATGCCACCTGGTATGTGGATGGCGTGGAACACGCCAGCGGAGAAACGATTGATCTCGTGGAGGGGAGCTACGGAATCACCTTCTTGGAGGTGGAGGGCTATATCACTCCTAGCTCAAGGACGATAACACTAACAGATGACACCACGATACACGTGGACTATTTCGAATCAGCCAAAGCGGAAGAGGCCACCTATGCCTTTGTGAACCTTGTCGGGGGCGCTACAGCCACCAGTTATCCCGTTTTCTATACCAATACCCCTCCCAGCGTCTCCCGGGATGCCTGTCGAACCACGGAACTCTGGCTACGGCGCATTCCCGCCGGCACCTTCACCATGGGCAGTCCTGAAGATGAATTGGGACGATATGCCTATGAAGATGAAACCCAGCATTCGGTGACCCTGACCCAGGATTTCTTCATCGGGGTCTTCGAGGTGACCCAGCGTCAGTGGGAGCTGGTTATGGGAGACAGGCCCAGTTATTTCAAGAATGATGACTACTACGCCACCCGTCCTGTGGAATCTGTCTCCTACAAAGACATTCGCGGGTCAAGTTCAACGAGGGGAGCAGGATGGCCCGCCTATGGTCATACGGTGAATGCGGACTCCTTTATGGGACGTCTCCAGGCAAGAACAGGGCTGGTCTTCGATCTCCCCACCGAGGCCCAATGGGAATACGCCTGCCGGAAACGGGCCTATGGCACCTGCTGGGAAACCGCCCTCAACTCCGGAAAGGATCTGACGGCTTCGTCAGGCGCATGCCCCAATATGGACAAAGTGGGACGATACTATCACAATGGAGGAAGCAATGATTCCGAAACTTGTGACACCAGCGGAGGAACGGCAAAGGTGGGTTCCTATCTCCCCAGCGAACTGGGCCTCTATGACATGCACGGCAACGTGGAAGAGTGGTGCCTGGACTGGTATGGCAATTATGCCTTTGGCGACCAGATCGATCCCGTTGGCCCGACCAGTGGTCCCAGTGGCACGTACCGCTTGCGTCGTGGCGGCAGCTGGTACGACGGCGCCCGCAGCTGCCGTGCGGCGTACCGTGAAAGTAGCGGCCCATCGGACAGCAGCCGCTACTCCGGCTTCCGCCTCGTGCTGCTCCCAGGAGAATAGCCATCCGGGCCAACCTTGCCCAGGCCACGCCGAAGGGGAACCGGAGGCGTGGCACGAGTACAAACGGGGAAAAGAGAAGGGATCCTATGCCTTCCGTCGTCCCCAGGATTCAGGCTGCTACCCAGTCCTGTGAATTCTATGAAGCCAATTTCCACAATCAAGGAGCTACGTCCATGATCTCTTCCTGCTTCGCCACCTTCCTTTCCCTCCCAAAACTGCCGGATTGGTCGTCCCGGTGGAGAGTGCGGATTCTTCTTGTGCTGGTCTTCTGCCTTATGGCGTCCCTGCTCCGGGGCGAGGACACCCTCGACATTCCTGCTGAGTGCCCGGTGTCAGGCCAAATCCAGAGCATCCAGAAGCTGAAGAAGGGATGGAACCAGATCTTCATCCCCGTCCTCCTGGACGAGGAATCCCTCCAAAAGGTGTTGCAGGAGAATGAGCTGTTCTACTACGAGGCTGACAAGCAGGTCTATCGGAGGGTCACCCGGAAGGAGGAACTCTCCCCCAATCAGCGGTACTGGATTCGTGCGGAGGCAGACGAAGATCTGGTCCTGACGGGCAGCTGCCTGGGGGTCTCCGCCACAGATGTCCGCATCGATGAGGACAGCAAGCACTGGATCGTCAACTACCAGGACACCGGCGTCCTGGCCCAGGGCCAAAAGGGAGATCAGGGAAAAACGGGACCGCAGGGTGAAATAGGCCCCAAAGGAGAGCCTGGCCCGCAGGGCCCGCAGGGTGAAATAGGACCTAAGGGGCCTCCGGGAGAAATTGGACCTAAGGGGGAGAAGGGCGATACTGGACCGCAAGGGCCTCAAGGAGAGATCGGTCCCCAAGGTGATACTGGAGACATCGGCCCTCAGGGTCCCAAGGGAGAGATGGGCCCCAAAGGAGAGAAAGGCAACACTGGCCCTCAGGGAGAAACTGGACCGCAGGGTGAAGTAGGACCGCAGGGACCGCAAGGAGAAGTGGGACCCAAGGGGGAGACGGGACTTCGGGGAGAAATTGGACCTAAGGGAGAGAAGGGAGATCCGGGGGAACGAGGCCCCCAGGGCCCCCAAGGAGAAGTAGGCCCCAAGGGAAACAAAGGCGATACTGGACCGCAAGGACCTCAGGGAGAGACTCCGGCTCCTCCCAATCCCCTCCAGGATTATGTCTACGCTTGGTGCAATGGAGCTTGGATAAACATTAGCCCAGCTCTTTTTTCCTGGACCCTGACATGCGATTTGAACCTCCCTGGCGTCAAGTGGTATTTGAACGGTGTGGAATATGACAACGGAGAGACTGTCGTCCTGCACCAAGGAACTTACGAGATCACATTCCCGAATGTGGATGGCTATGTCTCCCCCCCCCCGCAAACGGTGACATTAACGGAAAACACTACGGTGCCGGCAACCTACAGCAAGACATGGTCCCTCACCTGTCATCTAATCCCATTCCCATCTACAGCCAAATGGTATGTAGATGGTGTGGAACATAAAAGCGGAGAAACTGTCGTCCTTGTGGAGGGAACATATGACATCACTTTCTCAGAAGTAAATGTAGATGGTTATATCACACCTGACTCAAGAACTGTGACAATAACAGAAGACACCACGATATTCGTGGACTATTTCGAACCATCCAACAAGGAAGAGGCCACTTATGCCGTTGTGGAACTTCTTGAGGGAGCTAAAGCCACCAGCTATCCTGTCATCTATACCAATACCCCTCCCGATGTCTCCCAGAATACCTGCCGTACTACGGAGCTGTGGCTGCGGCGCATCCCCGCCGGCACCTTCACCATGGGTAGCCCCAAAGGGGAAGTTGGACGTTCTTCTAATGAAACTCAGCATCAGGTGACCCTGACCCAGGATTACTTCATCGGGGTCTTCGAGGTGACCCAGCGCCAGTGGCAACTGGTCATGGGAACCCGCCCCAGTTATTTCAGCAATAAAAGCTACTACGCCACCCGTCCCGTGGAAAAGGTCTCTTATGAGGACATTCGCGGATCAGGGGAGACGGCAGGAGCCGGCTGGCCCACCTACGGACATACGGTGGATGCGGACTCCTTTATGGGACGCCTCCAGGCCAGAACGGGGCTGGTCTTCGATCTTCCCACAGAGGCCCAATGGGAATACGCCTGCCGGAAACGGG
>JAEDMH010000168.1 GCA_016303095.1 Lentisphaeria bacterium
CCCCCCCTTTCCGAGCAGTCTGCCATTGCGTCTTATTTGGACGAGCGATGTGGGGCCATTGATGCCGTAATGGAGGAGAAGGAGTTGCTCATAGGGGAATTAGAGGCCTACAAGAGATCTTTGATATTCGAGGTTGTGACGGGGAAGCGGAGGGTATGGTGATGGAAGGGGACAATGTGTTGCGGAAGGCGGAGTTTTTGTTCTTCCGGGGGCAGGAGGGAGAAGAGGAAGGGCGGGTGCAAGTTGTGGTCAAGGGGGAGACCCTTTGGCTCACCCAGAAGGGGATGGGGGAGCTGTTTGACGTGGGGGTTCCAGCGATTGCCAAACACCTGGACAATATTTATCAAGATGGTGAATTGCAGAAAGATGCAACTATTTCCATTTGGGAAATAGTTCAAAGAGAGGGAGAGCGCTTCATTAAGCGCAAAGTCACCTTTTACAACCTGGATGCCATCATTTCGGTGGGGTATCGGGTGAATTCCCGGCGGGCCACGCAGTTCCGCATCTGGGCCACGGGGGTAAGGAGATTCGGCGTTTGGAGCGGGCGGTTGCCGGGTTCTTCGACTACATCGAGGATCTGGTGGAGCGGGAGAATGCCTTCACCATGGAGCAGTTTGCGGCAAGCGTGGACGAATTTCTCCATTTCCGACGATACCAGATTCTTCCCGACAAGGGGAAAGTGTCCAAAGGGGAGGCGGAGGCCTTTGCCAAGGAGCAATACGACATCTTCAACAAAACCCAGCCTATCCTATCGGATTTTGACCGGGAGTTGCGTAGGCTGAAGGAGCGGCATCAGGGAGAGGAAGAGTCATGAGTCAGGATACGGAGAAGGTGTTTGAGGCGGACATTCAGGCGTGGCTGTGTTCGCCGGAGGGGGGATGGCAGGCGGCCGAAGACCATGGCTATCGGGCCTCTGCCGGGATGGCCTTGGACATGGGGACCCTGTCGGCCTTTGTGGAAAAGACCCAGCCCAAGGCCTGGAGCCGTTTCGTCAAGCAGACCTCGGGGGATCCGAAAGAGCGTCTTTACCAGCGCTTTCAGGAGGAAGTGAAGGCGGAGGGACTGGTGCATGTCCTCCGCAACGGCTTCAAGGACAAGGGCGTCTCTCTCCGCGTATGCTACTTCCGCCCGGAATCCACTCTCAATGACCAGCTGGTGGATGCCTATGAGAAGAATATCTGCCAATGCATCCGCCAGTGGCACTACTCCACCAAAAATGGAAACAGCGTGGACATGATGCTGGCGGTGAACGGCATCCCCCTGGTGGCCCTGGAATTGAAGAACCAGCTCCGGGGACAGGATGTGCGGGATGGCATGCACCAGTGGGAGACGGACCGGGATCCCAAGGAACCCTGCTTCCATTTCCGCCACCGCATTCTCCTCTTCCTGGCCATGGATCTCTACCAATGCACCATGACCACAAAGCTGGAGGGAAAGGAGACCCGATTCCTTCCCTTCAACCAGGGCTCCCACGGGGCAGGGCGGGACGGGGGAAAGGGAAATCCCCCCGTGGAGAACCACGCCGATTATGTCACCAGCTACGTCTGGAAGAACGTCCTCCAGAAGGACAGTCTTCTGGACATCCTGCAGAAGTTCATCCACGACACCTGGGAGACGGATCCCTCCAGCAAGGGCGGCAAGCGCCGGAAGCTGATCTTCCCCCGGTATCACCAGCTGGATGTGGTGCGGAAGCTGGTGGCGGATGTGCGCAAGAGGGGCTCGGGCCGCAATTATCTGGTGCAGCATAGCGCCGGCAGCGGAAAATCCAACTCCATCGCCTGGACCGCCTATCGGATGCAATGCCTCCACAACGACCAAAACCAGCCCATCTTCAATTCCGTCATCGTGGTCACCGACCGGAAGGTCCTGGACGAACAACTCCAAAATACCATCAATCACTTTGAACACAAAGAGGGACAGGTGCGGCTCATCGATGACAAGTGCACCTCCAAGGACCTGCGGGACGCCATCAACGACGGCATCCGGGTCATCGTCACCACCCTCCAGAAGTTTCCTGTCATCTTCCAGGAGGTGGACAAGAGCAAGAAGAGGAACTTTGCGGTCATTGTGGACGAGGCCCACTCCAGCCAGACGGGGGGGAGCGCCATGAAGCTGAAATATGCCTTGGCGGACACGGAGGATGCCCTGAAGGAGTATCAGGAGGATGTGTCGGAGGAAGTGGATCTCCAGGATCGGATTGTCCAGGAGATGCTGCATTTTGGTCAACACAAGAACCTTTCCTTCTTTGCCTTCACCGCCACGCCCAAGCCCAAGACCCTGGAACTTTTCGGGGAGCTGGATTCCTCGGGCCGGAGGGTGCCCTTCCACATCTACTCCATGCGCCAGGCGATTGAGGAGGGCTTCATCCTGGATGTGCTGAAACACTACACCACCTACCGCAACTACTACAAGCTGGCCAAGAGCATTCCCGACAATCCGGAAATGCCCACCACCGCCGCCATGCGGGCGGCCCGGCGCTTCGAGGAGCTCCATCCCTACAACCTCAAGGAGAAAGCCCAGCTCATTGTGGAGACCTTCCGGGACTATACCCGCAAGGCCATCCAGGGAGAAGGGAAGATGATGGTGGTCACCTCTTCCCGCTTGGCGGCCGTGCGCCATTACCATGCGATTTGCGACTATCTCAAGAGCCAGAACGACCACAGCACGCTGGTGATGATCGCCTTCTCAGGGAGTGTCCGGGATCCTGACGATCCCCAGGGGCCGGAGTATACCGAGAGCAACATGAATCACGATGCCCAGGGAAACCGGGTGGCGGAGGCCCAGACCAAGACCGTGTTCCACAACGAGGGAAAAATCCTGGTGGTGGCGGAAAAGTATCAAACCGGCTTTGACGAGCCCCTGCTGCATACCATGGTGGTGGACAAGAAATTGCGGGATGTGAAGGCGGTCCAGACGTTGAGCCGTCTCAACCGCATCTATCCCCACAAGGAGGACACCTTTATTCTGGACATGGTGAACAGCAGCGAGGAGATCCAGAAGGCTTTCCAGCCCTACTATCAGGAGACCAGCCTGGAAAAGGGGCTGGATGTGAACGGGATCTATGCCAAGCAAAAGGAATTGCGGAACTTCCATGTCTATACCGACGCCCAAATCCGCACCGTATGCCAGATTTATGGGGAGAAGAGCGGGACGGAAAAGAGCCGTCAGGGGCAGATTTCCAGCGCCTTGAAGCCTGCCGTGGAGGCCTACAACGCCTTGCCGGATAAGGAGCGCTCCCTCTTCCGGCGCACTATCCGGGCATTTGTCTCCTGGGAACGCTTCGTGGATCAACTGACCCGCTTCTTCGATCGGGAATTGCGGGAGGAAGCCATCTTCTGCGACTATCTCTCCCGCCTTCTCCCCGAGGACCCCCACGAAACCATCGATCTGGAAAAGTCCTTGCAGCTAGAGTTCTACAAGCTGGAAAAAACCTTCCAGGGAGACATTCCCTTGGAGGCGACGAAGACTCCCCTGCCAGGCCCTCAGGTGAAACCCACCACCCCTATGCAGGAAAAGAAACGGAGCCTCCTGGATGAAATCATCGCCGCCATCAATGAACGCTATGACGGCAATTTCGACGAGGGAAACCGGGTGCTCATGGAAGATCTGATGCACCGGCTGCAACAGGAGGACAAACTGCTGAAACTGGCCCGCTCCTCGGATTTCCTGGTCTTCAAAACCAGCCAATTCCCCCAGTTCTTCACCGAAACCACCCAAAAAGCCTATCAGGAAAGCACGGAACGCTTCTTGAAACTCTTCCAGGATAAGGAGCTATACCAAGCCATCCAGGAAGTCCTGGCAAAAATCTTCTACCAGAAATTCCGAGGGGCCTAGGAAGGATCTAGAGATTCTAGAGATTCTAGA
>JAEDMH010000169.1 GCA_016303095.1 Lentisphaeria bacterium
GGTCTCCGTGCGCCGGCTTGCCGGCGTTTCCGTGTCCTCCGTGGCTCCCGCAGGGCATCTTTGTCAGGACGCTTATATTACCCCCATTTCCGTGTACGCCGGGGTGTCGGCGGGGGATTGTGGTTTCCCGTCGTCTGAGAAAAGACCCGTGAACCTGAGCTGTGGTAATGCCAGCGGAGGAAGTCGTATCCGTGAGGCCCGTCCCTCTCTCCCTTCCCTCCCTGGTTCCGATTCCTAGGAGGATTGCAAAATGCTGGATTGGGACAAAGAGGATTTGCTGAAGAATGTGCGGGAGCGGCATCCCCTGGTGGAGTGCCTCACCAACAATGTGACCGTCAACGACGTGGCCAACGTGATTCTGGCCTGTGGGGCCTCCCCGGTCATGGCCACGGATCCCCGGGAGTTGGAGGACTTCATTGGCCTGGCCCAGGCGGTGGATCTGAACATTGGCACCATGGCGCCGGAGTTGGATCTGTCCTTTGAGAAATCTTTGGCGGTGGCGCAGAAGCTGGGGAAGCCTGTGGTTCTGGATCCGGTGGGGGCGGGAGCCGCCAAATGTCGCACGGAGATGTTGCTGCGTCTTCTGGACACCTATCCCGTGGCGGTCATCCGGGGGAATGCCTCGGAGATTCGGGCGTTAAGCGGGGAAGCGGGGAAGACCATGGGGGTGGATGCCTCGGCGGGGGATGCGGTGACCCAGGAGACTTTGCCGGCCCGGACGGCCATGGCCGCCGGCCTGGCCCGGAAGCACGGATGCGTGGTGGCCATGTCCGGCGCCTGGGATATCCTCACGGACGGGGAGCGCAGCCTGGTCTGCCGTCGTGGCGTGCCCCAGATGAGCCAGATCACGGGCACGGGCTGCATGCTCACCGGCCTCACCGCCGCCTTTGTGGGGGCCAATCCGGACCGGATTCTGGAGGCCGCGGCGGCCGCCACGGAAATGATGTGCCTTTGCGGGGAAATCGCCTGGGAACGCACCCAGAAACTCCAGGGAGGCCTGGGCACCCTCCGAGTCCAGCTCATCGACGCTCTTTCTCTGGCCTAATCTCCCATTGCCATGAACATCTCCCCTTCCCTTCTTCATGTGTATGCGGTCACCGACCGCCAGTGGCTGCATGGCCAAACCTTGGATTTCCAGGTGCGACAGGTTCTGGAGGGGGGTGCCACCCTCGTCCAAGTGCGGGAAAAGTGCCTGGGAGACCGGGACTTTCTGGAGGAGGCCCGGCAAATTCAGGCCACCTGCCGGGAGTTTGGCGTGCCCCTGATCATCAATGACAATGTGGAGGTGGCCCTGGCTCTGGGGGCAGGCCTCCATGTGGGACAAAGCGACACCGCCTGCCGGGAAGCACGGAAGCGTCTAGGAGACCAGGCGATCCTGGGTGTCTCCTGCGCCACGGTCCAGGAAGCCAAGGATGCCCAGGAAGCGGGGGCGGACTATCTGGGCGTAGGGGCTGTCTTTCCCACCAGCACCAAATTGGATGCGGACTGGGTGAAGCGGGAGACCCTCCAGGAAATCTGCCAGGCGGTCTCCATTCCCGTGGTGGCCATCGGCGGCATTACCTTGAACAACGCCGCCACTCTCGCCGGCACCGGCATCGCCGGGGTGGCCGTGGTCTCCGCCCTCTTCGCGGCCCAGGATCCCCGGGCCGCCGCCGCCAGCCTGGCCAAAATCCAATACTAAATCCCGTTTTCCCCCCTGCCCTATGAAAAAACTCCTCACCATCGCCGGCTCCGACTGCAGCGGAGGCGCCGGCATCCAGGCGGACCTGAAGACCTTCGCCGCCCACCACGTCTACGGCATGAGCGCCATCACCGCCCTCACGGCCCAAAACACCCTGGGGGTCCAGGCCATCCATGAGGCCCCTGTCCCCTTCGTGGAGCAGGAATTGGACAGCATCTTCCAGGACATTGTGCCCGACGCGGTCAAGATCGGCATGGTCTCCTCCGCCCCCCTCATCCAGGCCATCGCCGCCAAGCTCCGCCAATATGCGGTGCAGCGTCTTGTGGTGGATCCGGTGATGGTCTCCACCTCCGGCAGCCGTCTCCTGGCTCCCGAGGCCCAGGAGGCCCTGGAACGGGAACTCCTTCCCCTGGCCACCGTCATCACCCCCAATATCCCGGAAGCCATAGCCCTCACGGGAATGGACATCCATACTCCGGAGGAGATGATTCTTGCCGCCCGGCACTTGGCCCGGAAATTTCCCGGGGTGGCCATCCTGATCAAAGGCGGACATGCCGTCAACGACGCCAACGACCTGCTGGTGGAGGGGGAGAAGGAGGAGTGGTTCCCCGGGAAGCGAGTGGAAACCTCCAACACCCATGGCACCGGATGCACCCTCTCCAGCGCCATCGCCGCCAACCTGGCCCTGGAATACCCCCTCTCCCAAGCCATCCGCCGGGCCAAGGAATACATCGTGGGCGCCCTCTCCCACGATCCCCATCTGGGCCAGGGACAAGGCCCCATGGATCACCTCTGGGTCCTGCCCCCCGCCACGCCCTGAACCTCTCCCCCACGCCGTGACCCTGAACCAGGAGCAAAATCTTGCGCTGGAGCGAATGCTGGCGGGGGGGAACGTCTTCCTCACGGGAGAGGCCGGCACGGGAAAATCCACGGTGCTCCGGGAATTTCGGCGTCTCAAGGGGGAGGAGAGCGTCTTTCTGGCCCCCACGGGCATTGCCGCTGTCCAGCTGGAGGGCACCACCCTCCACAGCTTCTTCTCCCTTCCCCCCACCCTCCTTACCCCGGAGAGCCTGGAGGAGATGGGAAACCGGCGAAAAATCGCCTTGATCCGCGCCGCCAAAACTCTGGTGGTGGATGAAATCTCCATGGTGCGCAGCGACCTCTTCCGGGCCATGGATCTCCGCCTCCGCTCTCTGGCCATGGGACGGGATCAGGAGAAGCCCTTCGGCGGCAAGCAAATGATCCTCTGCGGCGATTTCTTCCAGCTCCCTCCTGTGGTCAAGAATTTCACGGAAGAAGCCTACATCCTACGGGAGCTGGGGGGCGGATATGCCTTTCAGACTCCTCTCTGGAACCAGGCCAAGTTCCAATGCATCTTCCTGCACCACTCCCTCCGCCAGGAAAAAGACCCCCTCTTCCTCCAAACCCTGAACGCCATCCGACACGGACGCGCCCAGGAGGCCACCATCCCCCTGGAGGGAAAGCTGGTCACTCCCCTGGAAGCCCTGAATCAAACTTGCCTGAATCGCCCCGAAAACCCCAGCGCCCCTCCCCCCATCCGACTCTGCACCACCAACCGGGAAGCCGCCGCCATCAACGCCACCATGAAGGAACGACTGGCCTCCCCCCCCGTCTCCTTCTCCGCAAAAATCACCGGACGCTTCCAGGATACGGATTTCCCCACCGATGCCCTCCTGGAGCTGAAGGTCGGCGCGCGGGTGATGATTCTCTGCAATAAACATCTCGCCACAGGGGAGATGGAATATGTGAACGGGGATCTGGGAGTGATTCTGGAACTCCAAAATGAGGAGGCGCCCTCCGCCCTGGTGAAGCTGGACAAGGGCCCCACGGTCTTGGTCACCCACTACCAGTGGACCAATTATGAATATGTGCTGGAACGGGAGGGAAAACGAAAATTCCTGCGCCAGAGACCGGTGGGTTCCTTCATCCAAATGCCCCTGAAACTGGCCTACGCCATCACCATCCACAAGTCCCAGGGCCTCACTCTAGAACAGGTGGAACTGCGCTTAGGAGCCGGATGCTTCGCCCACGGACAACTCTATACTGCCCTCTCCCGCTGCACCAGCCTCCAGGGACTCCATCTGAACCGCCCCATCCGAAAGGAGGATCTGATCCTGGATGCAGAAGTGGCGGACTTCTACGAAACTCTGGAAAATCCG
>JAEDMH010000034.1 GCA_016303095.1 Lentisphaeria bacterium
TGCTCCCTGTGCGCCCGGCTTGCCGGGCCCTCCGTGGCTTCCGTGTTAAACCTCTGTGGCTTCCGTGCGCCGCATAGCGGCGTTTCCGTGCACTCCGTGTTTGAATCTCCGTGTCCTCCGTGCGCCCGCACAGCGGGCGTTCCGTGCACTCCGTGTTTGAATTTCCGTGTCCTCTGGGTGGGTTTTCCTTGGGGGTGTTCCGATGTTTTCCTAGGGGGGGGAGGGAGGGAGATTTTCTCTTGCCTGGAGGAGTGGCCTGGAGGGGCTGGGGAGTATATTAAGAAGTTTCCCGATATGGGCGAACCCTGCCCCGATGCCTCTTTTCCTCTTCTTGCGGCTATGCAGATTTCTCTCCAAGACCCCGTCCTGGCCTCATTGGCCCAGGCCTTTCCAGGACAATTCGGCCACAGCGCCACCCTTTTTGCCTGCGCCCCAGGGCGTTTGGAGATTCTAGGCAACCACACGGACTACAACCAAGGCACCGTGCTTTCCGTGGCC
Organism: Lentisphaeria bacterium; assembly: GCA_016303095.1. Taxonomy (GTDB): domain Bacteria; phylum Verrucomicrobiota; class Lentisphaeria; order Oligosphaerales; family Oligosphaeraceae; genus UBA1724. Next base: position 499 of record JAEDMH010000034.1, read on the forward strand.
ATCGACCGTTTCGCCAAGGTAGCGGTGGCCGCCAATCCCCAGGCCGAGTCGGGCATGGTGTGCCGTCTTTACGACGTGAAGGGAAAGTCGGCCCGGCAATTCCGCCTGGATGCCCTGGATCGGAAGGTGCCAAGGGACTGGGCCAACTACATCAAGGGCATCGTCTGCGAGTTCAACGCCCTGGGCATTGTGGTGCCCGCCTTTGACATGCTGGTCACGGGAGACGTCCCCTTGTCCGCCGGCATGAGCAGTTCCGCCGCCTTGGAGATGGCGGTGGTGAAAGCCTTGGACAAGCTTTGCGCCTCCGGCCTGGACTGGCAGCAGATGGCCCGGATTGGCCAGGGAGCCGAGAACCACTACGTAGGCGCCAACACGGGGCTCATGGATCAGTTCAGTTCCCTCATGGGACGTCAGGGGCACCTGATCCATTCGGACTTCCGGAGTCTCCAGGTGGCGAACGTGCCGGTGCCCCAGGGAACCTCCTTTGTGGTGGCCAATTCCCATGTGAAGCACAATCTCACCAACGAATACAACGAACGGCGGGCGGACTGTGAAACCGCCTCCCGCCTCCTGGGGGTGGAGGCCCTGCGGGATGTCACCCCCGCCCAGTTGGAGGCCGGCCGTTCCCGTCTGGAAGAGCGGGTCTACCGTCGGGCCCGCCATGTGGTGGAGGAGATTGACCGGGTGGAGCGGGGCTGCCGGGCCCTGGAGGAGGGAGACGTGTCGGCCTTCGGCGCGCTCATGGATCTCTCCCACGACTCCAGCCGTCTGAACTTCGAGAACAGCTGTCCGGAGCTGGACACTTTGGTTTCCCTGGGGCGGAAGCTTCCCGGACACCTGGGGGCCCGGCTTTCCGGCGGCGGCTTTGGCGGCATCACCGTCCATCTCGTGGAGTCCTCCCAAGCCGAGGCCTATGCCCGTCAGCTGGAGGAGGGCTATCTCCGGGAGACCGGCCTTGCCACCCAGCCCATGATCCTCCATGCCGACGACGGAGCCCAAGTCCTCTCCCTGGCCTAAGGCCCCCCCTCCCCTCCTTTCCCCTTTTCCCCTCGAGCGACTTCCGCCCAACTCACCGGCGCGCCAACTTTCCCTCCTCCTCTCCATGTTCGATTCCCTCACTGACAAACTCCAATCCGCCTTCCGGAAACTCACCGGAAACTCCCAGCTGACCCAGAAGAACATTTCCGAGGCCATGGAGGAAGTGCGGGAGGCCCTGCTCACCGCCGACGTGAACTACGAGGTGGCCCAGAGTTTCATTCAGCAGGTAAGTCAGGAGTGCCTGGGGGAGGCGGTGTTGAAGAGCGTCACCCCGGGGCAGCAGGCCATCAAGGTGGTCTACGACAAATTGGTGGAGTTGATGGGAAGCCAGGAGGCCCCCTTGGCCCTCCAGGGAAATGCTCCCGGGGAGCCCGCCATCTTCATGCTTTGCGGCCTCAACGGCAACGGCAAGACCACCACCACCGCCAAGCTGGCCAGCCTGCTGCAGAAGAAATACAAGAAGCGCGCCCTGCTGGCGGCCTGCGACCTGACCCGACCCGCCGCCATCGACCAATTGGAGGTCTTGGGACAGTCTCTCTCCCTGCCGGTTCACACCAATCGCCAGAGCCACGATGTGATCCAAGTGGCCCAGGAGGCCATCCAGGCGGCCCGGGAGAAGAACTGCCAGGTGGTGTTGCTGGACACCGCCGGCCGTCTTCAGATTGACGAGCCTCTGGTGCAGGAGCTGGTGCGCCTGAAGGAGGCGGTCCATCCCCAGGAAATCCTGCTGGTGGCGGACGGGGCCTTGGGACAGGAGGCGGTCTCCGTGGCCCGACACTTCGACCAGGCCCTGGATCTCACGGGCATCATCCTGACCAAGCTGGACGGCGATGCCCGGGGCGGCGCGGCCCTCTCCATGCGCCAGACCACGGGCAAGCCCATCAAGTTCGTGGCCACCGGCGAGCAGACGGTGGATCTGGAGACCTTCCATCCGGATCGCATGGCCTCCCGGATCCTGGGCATGGGCGACATTCTGACCCTGGTGGAGCGGGCCCATGCCGAGTTCGAGGAGAACGAGGCCCGGAAGCTGGAGGAGAAGGTGCGGAATGCCACCTTCGACTTTGACGATTTCCTCAAGCAGATGTCCCGCATCCAGAAGATGGGCGGCCTGATGAATCTCCTGAAATTTCTGCCCGGCATGGGTTCCCTGCCCCCGGAACTCATGGACGAGAAGGCCTTCCGCAGCACCCAAGGCATCATCCATTCCATGACCCCCCAGGAGCGCCAGGCGCCAGAGACCATCAACGCCAGCCGCCGGGCCCGCATCGCCCGGGGCAGCGGCTCCACTCCCCAGCAAGTCACGGAACAGATCCGGGTCTTCATGAACATGCGGGAAGTCATGGCCCGGATGAGCCAGGGCGGCGGCGCCTCCATGCTGGGCTCCCTCTTCCAGGGCAATGGCCTGGCGGACATGGCCAGCATGCTCCAGAAGAGCGCCTCGGGTCCCGGCCTGGGCAGAGCCGCCGGCTACGCCCAGAACGGCATCAGCCACCAGGACGCCCTCTCCCGGGCCCGGGAAAAAGCCCGGAAGGAAGCCAAACGCAAGCAGGAAAAGGCCGCCCGCAAGAAAAACCGGAAACATTAGGCGCGGATCCCGCCCCCGCCCGACCCTCCCTCACGCCCTCACGCCCTCACGCCCCCAAGCAAGCAAAACCATGAGAAACTCCATAGCTCGACCACTGGCCTTGCTGCCTCTGCCGCTCTTCCTGGCGCTTCTTCTCCTGGGAGTCTCCTGCCAGAGGCTCTCCCCCCGGGCAGAGCTGGAGGGATTGCTGGAATCCCGGAACCGTCCCCAGCGCCCCAAGCTGGAACAGGAGGCCCGCCAGCGGGCCTTGGAGGCCCAGGTGCGCCAGCGCTTCGCCCTGGTGCGGGACCTCATCAACGCCCGGAACTACGACAAGGCGGACGAGGTGCTCTCCACCCTGGATGCCCTGACGGAGCACAAGGAGGAGATCGCGGACTTGCGGCGTCTCAACTCCATGGCGCGGAACATGGGGGTCAACGAGACCGCCCTGGCCATCAACCACCAGCGGGCGTTGAACGAGGCGGCCAATCTCCAACTGGTGCCGGAGTCCTACGACACCGTGGTGAGCATCACGCCGGATCTGGAGCCGGAGTTCATCCCCATGGGGAAGCTGGAGGAGATGCTCACCCGGAAGATCTCCCTGAAGGTCAACAACATGCCCCTCTCCTCCCTGGCCCAGCAACTCCAGGAGCTGGATGAACTCAACATCGCCGACTCCCTGAACATCATCTTCAGCGACGAAGCCGTGAAGAACAAGACCTTCTCCTGCAACTTCCGAGACGTCCCCCTCTATGAAATCTTCGCCTACATCTCCAAGAATCTGGGGGTCTCCTTCAGCGTCTCCGACCACTTGATCTGGGTCAATCCCGCCCCCGCCGGCAGCGGATACCACCTGGAAACCCGCATCATCCACCTGCGACACGGCATCGTGCCCAAGGTCCCCGAGGGCCTGGGCGTCTCCGGCAAAACCGCCTTCGCCTCCTCCACCGAAGAAGACACCGACCTGGCTGACGCCCTGAAGAAATTCTACGAAGGATGCGTCACCGGCGGCAGCTACTCCCACTACCCCAACCGAAACCTCCTCATCGTCACCGACACCCGGGAACGCCTCCGCCAGCTGGAAAAGCTCATCCACGAATTGGACCGTCCCCCCTTGCAGGCGGTGATCGAGGCCCGCTTCATCGCCATCAGCGAAAGCGATCTCCACGACGTGGGGGTGGAGTTCACCAAGGCCAACGGCGGCAAAGGGGGAGAGACCATGACGCCGGACAACCAGATCAACGCCAACCTCTCCAACTTCTTCACCGAGCTGGGAGCCATCAAGAAGGAGAATCCCGAGGGCGTGGCCGCCATGACCATCAGCGGCATTCTGGGCAACCGCTCCTACGACATGCTCATCTCCGCCATCCAGAGCAAATCCAGCTCTGTCATCGTCTCCGCGCCCCGGGTCACCACCCTGAACAACCGCACCGCCCGCATCCGGAAGGGGGACAAGCTGTATTACTTCGAGGAATACACCGTTCAGGCCATCGACCAAGGGGACAAGGGAACCAACCAGGTCTTGGTGCCCCGGGGCAAGCCCGTCTCCCTGCAGTTGGGCATCACCGTGGACGTGAAGGTGAACATCGGCAACGACATGCAGACCATTCTCCTGGGCTTGAAGCCGGAGATCATCAACTTCCTTCAGTGGGAAGACTACACCTCCACCCAGAGCGAGACCGCCGACAAGGTCACCACCACCTACGTCACCAACGTGAAGCTGCCCCGCACCCACGAGCAAGGAATTTCCACCAGCGTGGGCATTCGCAGCGGTGAGACGGTGATTCTGGGAGGCATGGTGGAGAACGCCAAGACCGCCACCGTTCGACAAGTTCCCTTCCTGGGAGACATCCCTTTCCTGGGGGCCCTCTTCCGTCACAAGGAAATCCGGGAGACCCCCACCAATCTCCTCATCTTCGTCACCGCCACCATTGTGAACGAGAAGGGAGAATACGTGGTCTACACCCCGCCACCCCAGGTCACCCCAGAGGACCTCATCCCCCTGAAACCCATCCAGGACGACCAGGAGTAGCCCTCTTCCCATGGCTCTCTTCCCCCGCACCTCCCATCTTGGCCTCGCCCACTCCCGGGAAGGAATCTCGGCCCTGGCCCTTGCGCCCAGGCGCCGGGGGCGATGGTCTGTGGAGGCCCTGTGGCATCTTCCCTGGAAGCAGGAGGGCGTCCGGGGGCAGGAGGAGCAACTGCAAGCCGCCCGGGAATGGATGGAGCAGGAAAAGTTCTCCCGCCAAGGGGAGGCTCTGTGCCTCCTTCCCCAGCCCCTGGCCACCACCGTCGTCTCCGACTTCCCTCCCATCCGGGAGCCGGAAAAGCTGGCCCAAGTGGTCTCCTACCAGACAGGTCAGATCTCCGGACTCTCCGGCGTCACTCTGGTTCATGCCTTCTGCCCCGTTCCGCCTCTGCCCACCCAGACCAACCCCCAGCTGGTGGCCGTCACCCGGGAAGGGACTCTAGAGGACTGGTGCCTCTTCTACCAGGAGAGCGGCCTCGCCCTCCAGGGCATGACCCCCGGTTGCGTCGCCCTCTATAACGCCCTGGCGCTGCTCCAGCCCAAGGCTCTGAGCCATCCAGGACTCCAAATGGTCTTGGACTGGGACGGGGAGGAGGACTACGCCACCTTGCTCATTCTCTCCCCCCAAACCCTCCCCTTCCTGGGAGTGCTGCCTTCCCCCTCCTCCCAACCGGAACAGTTGGCGCAACAACTCCAAGGCGCCCTGCGCAGCTGGCGCGCCACCCAAGTGGGGGAGGCCGCCCTGACAACCTGGGATCGTCTTTGGCTCAGCGGAGAATGGGCCGCCCAAAAGGAGCGGCTGACAGAACTGGCCGACCTTCTGCGCCTCTCCGTCACCCCCCTGGGACTTCCTCAGCGGGAGTGTCCCCACCAAGGAGGCGGCTCCCTCATTGACGGCGTGCTGCCGGCCATGGTTCTCCCCTTCGGCCTGGCGGCCCAAAGCGCAGGCCTGGCTCCGCTGCCCATCACCCTCCTTCCCTCCCGTCTGGCCTGGCAGAAAAAGCGGAGGGGGGAATTTCCCTTTTTAGCCTTGTCGGCGGTCCTCCTCACGGTCTTCCTGTGCTGGCTCTTTGTGGATGCCCTTGCCCGGGTGCAACGTCAGGAAGGAGAGGTGCAGCAGGAGGAGCAGCGGCTGGACGAATGTCTGGCCACCGCCCCCAAGCTGCATGAGGCCAGGCAGGAGCTTCTCCTCCATCAAAAACGCCTTCTGCCCGTGGCGGAAGCCTCCCTGCGCACCCGGCGCTTTGTCCAATCCCTGCGGGCCTGGGATCAGGCACGCCCCGTTCCCCGGGAGGGCACCTGGTGCATCTATCTGGCGGACGAGTTCTCTTTTGCGGAGGACAACGCCCCCAAAGCCAGCTCCTCCTCTTCCTCCTCCTCCCGGCGGGGAGACGCCTCCCTTCTCCGCGCCGCCCCAGAGAAACCCATCCTTCGCCAAGAAGAGACCGGTGTTCCTCCGGGGCCCCTCTCTGCGCCGCCCCCCATGCCCACCACCGCCCTCCCCGTCTCCTCCCTGCCTCTCCTCACCCGGATGTATGGAGGAGGAATCCTCCCCTCCGCCTCCTCGGCGCGCTTTCAGGCGGTCAAGGAGTTCCAGGGGGAGTTGAACCGCACCCAGTTCTTCACCAACGTGGATGACTACACGGACTTTCTCTCCGAGGATTTCCTTGCGGCCCATTTCGCCCCCTGGACCTCCTTCCTGGGCACCTACCGCAATATGCTGAAGCGGGACTATGCCCTATTCCTGCTGCAGCTTCCCTTCCTGGAGTTTCCCGTTTCCCTGCCCCAATCCGCCCCCCGGCCCCGCCCCTAGGCCTTTCCTCCCCCCATGTTCCGCCCGACCCCAAAAGACTGGCCCACCCCCTACCGCACGCTGGCCTTGGCCATGCTGGTGGCGATGGCCGCCCTTCTTCTGGCATACGGCCTCTTGCTGCGCCCCCGTCAGAAGGAACTGGCCCGGCGGCAGGCTTCCCTAGAGCACAAAGAGAGGCTTTTCCAGGCCACGGAGCTTCCCCGGAACGGGGCGTTCCTGCAGGAAAAGCTGGAGGAGAGCCTGGCTCTGCTTCAGGGAAGCCCCGCCCATCCTGGTCTTCGGGAAGTTTCCCGGAAGACCCTCTCCTACGCCACGGCCCTCCTGGAGGAACACATTCGGCAGAACTACACCGACACCCTGGCCTTCATCTACGGGGCCACCCGGCTGGACTACAAGGAGCTTCACGAGCGCATCACGGCGGAATACGCCCAGGGGGATTCGCCCATGCGGGAGGCGTATTTCGGCATGGGCACGGAGGCCCCCATGGAGCAGCCCGTATGGCAGACCCTTGCCCAGCTCTGGACCATCCAGGAGATCCTGCAGCACGCCCGGAAGGCGGGGCTTCGTCTGGCCACCCGGCTGGACGGATCGGGGCGCATTGCCGCCGCCCCCATGATTGCCTACACCCTCCAGGAAACCCCGGATGGCCCCATCTATCTTCTGGAATTTCCCGTGGACGCCACCTTTTCCGGCACCATGGAGGAGTTTTTGGCCTTCACGGCCTCCCTGGAAACCAAGCACGCCTTCCTTCCCATGATCCGTCTTTCCATTCGCAGTCTGCCCCCGGACGCTTTGCTGGCGGGCAGCGAGAACCGGGTCTCCACCTATCTCTTCAGCCTGCGCTGCTCCGCCTTCATGGATCCCCAGGGAGCGGAAAATCCCCCTGCTGTCTCCCCCGCTGATCTCCAGGAGGAAAAGGAATGACCGGGAACTCCCTCATGGCTCATCTGCTGCACCACGGGGAGCGCAAACTCCTGATGCTCCTCATCCTGGTGCTCGGGGGAATCTTCTGCACTCGGCAGTATCTTCTGCCCGATTCCCCGCCCCCGCCCCCGCCCCCGGCGGAAATGCCCCCGCCCCAGATCCTGCTCCCCTGGCAGGAACAGCCCCCCTTCTTCCTGACCCCCGTCTCCGTGGATCAAGTGGGCGACCCCTTCCTCACCCAATTCCCCATGGAAAAGCCCAAGGCGCCGCCGCCGGAACCCGCTCCCGCTTCCACGCCACCGCCGCCGGAACCCGCCCCCGTTCCTCCTCCCCCCAGAAAGGTGGCCGTCAGCTTCCGAGGGGTACGCACCGCCTTGACGGGGCGGATCTATGCCATGGTGGAGCTTAGCGACTCGGAAACGGGGGGATCCAGCCTGGTGCTCCAGGAAGGAGACCCCTTGGGCTTCGGCCCCCGGATCCTCTCCATCTCCGACAAGGAACTGACGCTGCAACCGGAGGACAGCCAGGAGAAGCCCCTTCGCATTCCCTACGGCGAGACCAAGATCTTCACCCTGGAACCCAAGCCATGACCCCGTTGCTGGACACCCTGCTCAAGGAAGGTCTCCTCACCCCGTCTCAGGCCCAGGCCGCCGAGAACCGGAGGAAACGCACGGGCACCTCTCCGGAAGAGGCCGTGCTCTCGCTGGAGTTCTGTTCTCCCGAAGCCCTCTACGCCACCCTCTCCCGCCTCTCCGGCCTCCCCCTCGCCCGTCCCGAAGAGCTGACCCCCACCCCGGAAGCCCTGGAGAAAATGCCCCAGAATCTGGCCACGCGCTACCAGGCTTTGCCCCTCTCCCTCAAGGCGGGACTCCTTCAGGTGGCCTTCGCCCACCCCCCCGCCCCCAACATCCTGGAACAACTCCATTTGATGCTGGGGGTGCCCTGCCAGCCTTTCCTGGCTCCCCCTGCCCTGCTGGAGGCCCAGCGGCGCAAGGCCTACGGACTAGGGGCGGAGAAGGTACAGAAAATCCGCACCCGCATCCAGGAAACCCTTCCCTCTCCCCGTCAGAAGGAAGAAGAGGAGCGGCAAGAGACCTCTCCCCGTCCCCCGGAAGACTCCTCCGTCTCCGGACTGGTGGAGGACATTCTCTCCGCCGCCTTTGACGCCAGGGCCACCGACATCCATCTGGAGCCGTTCGCCCAAAGCCTGAAACTTCGCTTCCGGGTGGACGGACTCCTCCAGGAGGTGCCTGTTCCCCCGGGCATGGAGACCCTGGGGGATTCCATCCTGGCCCGCATCAAAGTCATGGCCAAGATGGACATTGCGGAAAAACGTCTTCCCCAGGACGGGCGTCTCCAGATTCTCCGGCAAGGCACATCCTGGGACATCCGGGTCTCCACCCTGCCCACCCGCTATGGCGAAAGCCTCTGCCTACGTCTGCTGAACGCCCAGACCCTGCTGAAGGACATGGGGGAGCTGGGCCTCTCCCCCCGGCACCTGGAACAGGTTCGCCGCCAAATGTCCCGTCCCTCCGGCCTGCTTTTGGTGACCGGCCCCACGGGGTCAGGGAAGACCACCACGCTGTACAGCATCCTTGCCCACCTGATGGAGCAAAGGAAAGATCTGAAGCTGATCACGGTGGAGGATCCGGTGGAATATGACATACCCGGACTCACCCAGGTGCAAACCCACGGAGAAATTGGCCTGACCTTTTCCGTCACTCTTCGCTCCATTCTCCGCCATGATCCGGATGTGATTCTGGTGGGAGAGATTCGGGATGGGGAGACCGCCGACATGGCCATCCAGGCCGCCATGACCGGGCATCTGGTGCTCTCCACCCTTCACACTCGGGATGCGGTGGGCGCCATCAACCGTCTGATTGCCATGGGCGTGGAGCCGGATCTGCTGGCCTCCTCCCTGCGGATGGTGGTGGCCCAGCGCCTGGTGCGCCGCCTCTGCCCCCACTGCTCCCTGCCGGATCACCAGGTCTCTCCCCTGGATGCCCGGGAGCTGGCCACTTTGGCCAAGACCCTGGGGCTTCCCCGGCCCGCCCCCCGCAGGGCCGCCCCCCAGGGCTGCATCTACTGCCAGGGCAGCGGCTATCTAGGCCGGGTGGGGGTCTATGAGATTCTGGAAGTCCAGGAAAAGTTGGAGGATCTCATTTCCGCCCACACCCCCAACAGCATTCTTCGGGAGGAAGCCCGGCAGGAAGGGTGGTTCCCCTATCGCCAGGACGCCCTGGAAAAGGTGCTTCAGGGAGTCACGGATCTCTCCGAAGTCCATCGCTGCTGCTGACCTTCTACCCTCCTTTCCCTGTTCCTCCATGCCCCAGGCGGTCCCTTTCCCTGGATGCCCATGAAGTTCTTCTCCCCCATCCTATCCACGTACCGGGCCTATCACAACATGTCCCGGATCCAGAAGATTCTCCAGGTGATCTTCCGGAATGGCCTGGGCATCTTCTTCCAGCGCCTGCGGCACCTGGTGCGGCGAAAGGACCGTCTGGATTCCGGGCAGCAGGAGGCCGCCCCCCTGCTCTTTGCCCGCCTCCGAAAGGTCATGGAGGAGCTGGGGCCCGTCTATGTCAAGCTGGGCCAGATGCTCTCCACCCGCCCGGATCTCGTGGGGAAGGAATGCGCCGAGGAACTCTCCCGGTTGCAGGATCAGGTTCCCCCTTTCCCCTTCTCCCAGACCCGCCAAATCCTGGAGCAGGATCTCCACGGCACCCTGGAAGAACTCTTCCAGGAGTTTCAGGAGGAACCCGTGGCCGCCGCCTCCCTCTCCCAGGGCTACCTTGCCCGGCTGAAGGACGGCACCCCGGTCTTCGTGAAGGTGCAGCGTCCTCACATTCTGAAAAGCATTCGTTCGGACATGGGCGTGCTGACCTTCCTGGCGGAGCAGCTCCACCAGGGCAACCCGGAATTGCGCTTCCTGATGCTCCCCCGGATTGTCCGCCACTTCCGCCAATCCCTGGAGGAGGAGGCGGATTTCCAGGGAGAGACGGGAAACCTGCTGCGCTTCGCCCAGCAGTTCCAGGGAAATTCCAAGGTGGTGGTGCCCAAGATCTATCCCCGGTATTGCAGCAACCATGTCCTCACCATGGAGTACATCCAGGGCATCAAGTTGGACCAAGTCCCCGCTCTCCAGGAGGCGGGCCTGGATCCCCAGGTCCTCTGCGAAAATCTCACGGACCTGATGCTCCAGCAGTTCTTCACCCACGGGTTCTTCCATGGGGATCCCCATCCGGGCAATCTCTTCGCCCTCCCCGACAACCGCATCTGCTACCTGGACTTCGGGTTGTGCGGCCGCCTCACCGAGGAGGAAAAGCGACTCTTCTGCCGCTTGATCGTCAGTATTCTGGAGCGCAACGAACAGCATGCCGCCCAACTCCTCCTGCGCCTCTGCGACTTCGAGGAGGAACCCGACGAGACGGAGTTGGAATGCGCGGTGGGCGAGTTCATTGACCGCTATTTTCATGGCTCTCTCCAGCAATTGAATGTCCCCGCCGCCCTGAACCACCTCTATGGGCTCTGCCACCGCCTGAAAATCGCCATGAAACCCCATATCTATCTCATGGTGAAGGCGATGGGAACGCTTGACGGAATTCTGCGCACCCTGAATCCCGACTATGATCTGGAGAAGCAATTGCGCCCGGCCCTGATGCGGGTGGCCCTCCATCAATTCAATCCCCACCGCTCCCTCCACCAACGGGCGGAAGATTTCCTGGAACTCCTGGAGCTGACTTCCCGCTCCCCCGCCACTCTCCGGAATTTCACCACGCGTCTTCTCCAGGGAAAACTCACCTTCCAACAAGAATTTCCCCAGCTGGAGGAATTTCTTCAGAGCCACCAAAAACGGCAGAACCAGAGAACCCTGGCCATTTTGACCGTGGGCATCCTCTTGAACTCCACCTGGCTTATTTCCCTCCAGATGCCCCCGCCCTGGCATCTCCTCACCTATCTGGGCATGGCCGGCCTCGCCGCGGGTGTCCTTCTGGCCATCGCTCTCCTGGTGGATCTTTTCCGCTCCTAGGCGTGTGTCTCCTTCCGGAAACGGGGGAGACGGCATTGGCAGGAGACCCCCAGGAAGGCCAAAAGCAGAAACGGCAAGGCCAGCCAGTAGTATCCTTGATAATTGGCCAGGGGCGTCCCTCCTCCGAAGCGCGCCGCCAGCCCCTCTCCCCCTTTCAGCAGAAGGGCGTTCAAGCCGATGGCCAGCAGGCCCGTCAAAGCGCCGTCCAGCAGAGAGGCCACCACAGAGGCGGAAGTCTGGAGATGGCGGGGGACGCACTGCAGGAAATAGATTCCCTTGCCGATTTCCGCCCCGCAATCCCCGATGCCCAAGAGCACGAAGAGGAGCAGGGCATGCCAGAAGGAGTAGTGGGAGGGAGCGAGGAGCCAGAGGGGAGCCGCCGCCGCCGAGCAGCAGAAGAAGATTTGCAGGGCGGTGCGGGAGCTCATGCGTTCCGCCAGGCGAGAGCAGAGGGTGGACACCAGGGATTTGGTGACATACATGATCAAGGAGAAGCGAAGGGCCTCGTAATCGCTGATGCCGTAGCCTCGTTTCAAGGCCAGCAGGGAAATGGAGGTGGTCATCAGGAGGCAGAGATTGGTGCAGATCCGCCCCAGGATCATGCGCCGGAAGGGAGAAGAGCGGAAGAGTTCCGGCACGTCATTCTTGAGGGGATGCCGGGCGTTCTGCCGGAGATTTTCCGACTCGTCGATGCGGCTTAGGAACCGGGAGGCCGTCACCCCGCACACAGCGCCGAAGAGGATAATGCCAAAGAGAGTCCAGACGGAATCCAGGAAATACATCAGGGCGGAGACCGCCACCAGACTGATGGCGGCGGCGGAGTTGAAGAGGCGCTGGCCCAAGCCGATGAAATGTCCCCGGGTCCTTTCATTGGAGATTTCCCCGATGAGCGGGATGGACATCACCACCCCCGCCGCCCGAAAGCCGTAGAAGAGGAACGCCCCCCCCAGAACACAGGCCACCGCCACCCCGCGAAACCCCATCCGGATCCAGAGGACGCTGGAGGCCACCCCCACCGCCACAATGTTCCGGGCCACCCAGAACCCCGCCTGGCAGCGCGCCCCGCCCACCCGGGCGGTCATCCATTTCCCCAAGGGAAGAAGGGCAAAGCCGAAGAAGATCATGGAACTGATGGCGGCCACGGCCCAGTCGGGCATGGAAAGACGGACCGCCAGGAGGACAATGACCGTTTCCCCCAGGCACATGTAGGAGATGCCATTGATGCCGGTGTAGCAGCAATAGTTGAATTGGCTCTGACGCTGTTGTTCCGGAGTCAGAGGGGTGCTGAGAATCATGGTTTCTACCCTTGTTTTCCTCCCCTCCCGGGCAGGATTTCCGCCAGGGAGGGAAGCGAACTAGCGGAAGGGGAGTTTCACGGGATACTGGGAATCCCCCGCGGGAATTTCCTGGGGAGCTTGTCCCGGGAGATGAAGGGTTCCCTGGACGCCTTGGGGCAGATGGACCCGGTAGAGCGCCCTCTCGCCCTCCCGTTGCCAGCTTGCCTTCAGTTCCCGGCCATCGGGGAGTCGATGACGGCACTGGAAGGAGGTCAATTGGGGCACGAATTGGGGAGCCAGATCCACGCCGGCGAATCCCGGCTGGGCGATACGGGGGCGGAGGCCGCCCAGATACTGGTAGGCCCAGGCGGAGGGATCCCCGAACATGATGTGCTGGAGAGAATCCGAGCCCGTCCATGTTTCCCAGAGGGTGGTGGCGCCCCGCGTCAGCGTGTCCTGATACCCGGGGAAGTGGGGTTGGAGGAACAATTCCAGGGCGTCCGCCCCGTAGCCGTGATCCGCCAGCACCCGGGGAATCCACTTGGCGCCAAAGATGCCAAAGCTGACCCGGTGCCCCTCTCCCCGAATTTTCTGGACGAGACGCTCCGCCAGCCGGGCCTCCTCCTGGGCGTCCTGGCACAAGCCAAAATAGAGGAAGCAGGCCAAAGAAGAGGGCCAGTCCTTCTCCACCCTTCCGTCCTCCTGGAGATATTCCCTGCGCAGGGCGGCCTTCATGCGCTCCCGGCGCGCTTCCGCCTTCCGGGCCTCCTCCTCCTCTCCGAAACGCCGGGAAAAGAAGGCGAATTTTGCCAAGCAGTCGCAGATCCAGGCGGAGGACGTAAGGCGGATGGCGGGCATGTTCTCCCGCACGGGGGCGCACCAGTCCCCCAGGCCGTATTCCACCAGCCCCTCCACCTCCATCTGCTCCGAAAAGGCCAAATACCGCTTCATGGCCTCATAGTATTTCCGGGCGGGGGCGTCGTCGCCGCAGTAGAGCAGGAGATTCCAGGAGGCCACAAAGAGGAAGGCATCCCATCCGGGTCCGCAGTTCCAATACCAGTCTGCCACGGGGGCGATGGGAGGCAACTCCCCGCTGGGGCGTTGTCCGTCCACAAAAACCTGAAGAAACTCCTTGTAGGCCTTTTGGGCGTGAAAATTCCATAGGCCGGTCTCCATGGCCAAGGAGCAATCCCCCGACCACCCGTTCTTCTCCCGGTGGGGGCAATCCGTGGGGATTCCCGTGAAATTGGAGAGATAGCTCTGGAGGATCACCTGCTGAAGTCGATTCAAGGCAGGAGAGGAGCTGGTCCACTCCCCCGCCTGGGGGAAGTCGTTGTGGATGAAGAGTCCTTCCACCTTCACCTTGGCCTCCTGCAACCCCTCCCCCTGAATGTGGAGATAGCGATAGCCAAAGTAGGTGAAATGCTGCCGCCAGGAGAAGCGGCGACGCCCCGGACACAGAATGGCCCGGGACTCCTGCTGGGGGCATCCCTCCAGAATGAACATCTCCACATTCTTGCGGTCGGCGGTGCCGTCCTCTGGATTCAGGCGTTCCCCGAAGAGCATCCGCACCTCCCGGGGTTCCGCCAGGGCTTCCGGAAACTCCAGCTCCACCTGGGCCCACCCCGTGAGATTCGTTCCCATGTCCGCCATCCACTCCCCATCCTTCAAAAGGCGGAGTTCCACCGGAGACAGGCGCCGGACAATGCGACAGGGCTCCATCTCCTCCCAGCGGACCGTGCCTGCGGGGGGACGCACCACATGGGCATTTTCCCAGCTTCCATCCTGGAAATCCGCCTGAAGCACCCCGGGAATCTCCCGGGAGAAGTCGTAGCATTCCCCGGAGCGGAAGCTGTTGTAGACCAAGGGGCTTTCGTGGAAACGCCACGACGCGTCGCTGCGCAGCACCACCGTGTCCCCTAGAGTCAGCACACAGCTCATCCGGGGGAAATCCCTCCAGGAGGCATGGAGGAAATTCCAGACTTCCGACGTATCGGGATTGAAGAGTCCATTGCCGAGGAGGACCGTCAGGGCATTCCAGCCCCGATGCAGTCGTCCCGTCAAATCGTACTCCACCCCATTGACATGGACATTGAATTGGCTGACGCAGGGAGAGAGGACCCGTTCGTCCGCCTTCTCTCCATTGACATAGAGTTCGTGCCAGCCTGCGCTCACCAGTTGGAGACGGCAAGGAGAGGCGGGTTCTTCCTCCAGGAAGAAGCGGCGGCGGAGATAGGGGGCGGGGCGAACATGGGCAGGCAAATCCCGGGCGGCGACGCGGCCTGTGTTCACCCATCCGGGGAAAGCGGAAATCCAGGGGGCACTCCAAGACATGGGGAAAGGGGGGAGCAAGGAGGAGTCTAGGGGAGAAATCAGGGCATTTCCGTAAGATAATTCCTCATCCCCTGGAAAGTCCCTCTTCTCCTGGGGAACCTTGATTCCTTGCTTCCCCTCCCGCAAGCCCCCCTCTCCTCCTGACAAAAAACCTATGGACTTGACAAAACCGTAAAATGGTGTATCTTCCCTCCGTTTCTCCCCCCCCTGCCCCCCCCCCGTCCGTGGGACTCATTGCGCCCACACCACCCCTCCCTCCAGAATATGCCTCCCTTGAGACTCGCCATCGTCGGCGTACGACATCAGCATATTTTCGCCCTCCTGAGGGAGGCCATGGACCTGCGGAAGGAGATCCAAGTGGTGGCCATCTGCGAGGAGAACACCAAGACCCGGCTGGCCTACCAGCAAAGCGGAAAATTGACCATCACCCACTCCTCCATGGATGCCATGCTGGCCGACACGCCTTGCGACATCATCGGCATCGGGGACTACTATGGGAGGCGCGGCGCCCTGGCCATCCAGGCACTCCGGGCAGGAAGGCATGTGCTGGCTGACAAACCCCTCTGCACCACCCTGACAGAGTGCGACAAGATCCAGGAACTCTCCCGGAAAACCCAGCTCAAGGTGGGGTGCATGTTCGGTCTACGATGGCTGGGCCCCGTACGCCAGCTTCGCAAGAAAATCCTGGATGGGGCCATCGGACAAGTGCGCACCATCAACATCACAGGACAGCATCCCCTCATGGCGAAAACCCGGCCAGGATGGTATTTTGAGCCGGGCAAGCACGGCGGCACCATCAACGACATTGGCGTCCACGCCATCGAGGCGGTCCAATGGCTCACCGGGGGCTCCGTGGTGGAGGTCACAGGGGCGCGGGTCTGGAACGGGAAGGCCTCCGCCACTCCCTGGTTCAAGGATTGCGCCCAATTCATGCTCCGCCTGGCCAACGACGTGGGCGTCATCGGCGATGTCTCCTATCTCTCCCCCGATGCCGTGGAGTTGGGAAAGCCCCGGAACTGGCGCATCATCGTCCACGGGGACAACGGAGTATTGGAGTGCAATTCCGCCGATCCCAGCCTCACCATCACCACTTCCCGGGACAAGAAGCCCCGGACTCTGAAATGCCCGCCCAATCAGGAGACCCCCTATCTCCACGATTTCCTCCAGGAAATCCAGGGGGAACCCGCTCCCTTCCAACTGACCACGCCCTACGTGTTGCGCACCACCCGGGCGGCCCTGCAAATCCAGCAGGCGGCGGACCAGAACAAGAGCTTCCCCTTCCGGATCCAATAGTCTTCTCCTTTCTGTCTTTCCATGTCCGAACTGCTCTACGGCATCAATCCCGTCACGGAAGCCATCCTCGCCTCCCGTCGCCGGCTCTACGGCATTCATGTAGCCCAGGGCACCGAGGGCAATCCTCGGATGCGGAAGCTGGTTTCCGAAGCGAAGCGGCGAGGCATCCCCGTCTCCTGGCACAGCCGGGCGGAGCTGGGGGAGGCCAGCGGCACCCGGGAGCACCAGGGGGTGGTGGGGGAATGCGAGCCTTTCCCCTACACCCCCTTTGCGGAAATCCTCGGTGCTCCCAGAATGGTATTGCTGGATAACATCGAGGATCCCCGGAATGTAGGCGCCATCATGCGCACCTGCGAAGTGCTGGGCTGGAGCAGCGTCCTCCTGCCCCGGAAGGGGGGCAGCCTGGTGACGCCCGCCGTGGCCAAGACCGCAGCCGGCGCCTGCGAATATCTCCAGGTGGCGGTGAATTGCTCCAGCAACCAGTATGTGAAGATCGCCATGGAGGAAGGATATCTGGTGGCCGCCTTGGACGGCGAGGGAAAGAGCACCTTGGAGGAGGTGGCCGCCCTCCGGCCGGAGAAGCTCCTCCTGGTGGTGGGAGGGGAAGATTCCGGGGTGGGGCAGTTCATCCGCATGAACGCCCCCCACGTCTGCGCCATCCCCCAGCAGGGGCATGTGAACTCCCTGAACGCCAGCGTGGCCGCCGCCCTGGCCCTCTACGCCCTCCGGTAAATCCCCCCACCATCATCACAAGAGAAAAGCCCCCATGATCGGCGCTCTGATTGGCGATATCGTCGGCTCACGCTTTGAATGGAACAATTGCCGACGCAAGGATTTCACCCTGCTGCCCCCCGCCTGCTTCTTCACGGACGACTCCATCATGTCCTTGGCCGTGGCTCAGGCGCTGCTGGACTGCCAGCCCGATGCCTCCGATCTGGCCCGCCATGCCATTCGCCAGATGCAGACCCTGGGGCGGGAATACCCCGATGGGGGATACGGAGGAATGTTCGCCCGCTGGCTTGCCACGGAAAATCCCCAGCCCTACGGCAGCTATGGCAACGGCGCCGCCATGCGCGTCAGCGCCTGCGGCTATGCGGGGGAGACCCGGGAGCAGGTCCAGAGACTCTCCCGCGTAGTCACCGCCGTCACCCACAACCATCCCGAAGGGATCAAGGGGGCCGAGGCCACCGCCGTGGGGGTCTGGATGGCCCGGCAAGGCGCCTCCCTGGCGGAGCTGCGGGACGCTCTCACCACCCACTATTATCCTATCTCCTTCACCCTGGACGACATTCGGGAAACCTACTCCTTCAACGAGACCTGTCAGGAGACCGTCCCCCAGGCCCTGGAGGCCTTCTTCGAGTCCACCAGCTTCGAGGACGCCATCCGCAACGCCATCTCCATCGGCGGCGACAGCGACACCCTGGCCGCCATCACCGGAGCCCTGGCGGAGGCCTATTATGGCGTCCCCGAGACCCTGCGCCAACAGGCCATGACCTTCCTGGATCCCCGCCTGGCCCAAATCCTCCTGGATTTCGAGGAAAAATATCCCCCCAGACCCCCGCGCTCCCCTCAGGAATAGGACCGCTCCTCCCCTCCATGCCCGAGAGCTTCTTCCCCTATGGAGAGACGGAGATCCGCCATCTCCAATCCCGAGATCGCCGTCTAGGGGAAATTATGGAGCGTATCGGCCCCCTCCAAAGAACGGTGGACCGGGATCTCTATTCCGCCATCCTCCACCAGATCCTGGCCCAGCAGATCTCCAACAAGGCCCTGGCCACGGTGTGGAAGCGACTTCAGGATGCCCTCGGGGAGGTCACGCCCCATGCCCTCGCCTCCCTCGCTCTCCCCCAACTTCAGGCCTTGGGCATGAGCCGCCAAAAAGCCACCGCCATCCAGGCAGTCACCGGCAAATTCCTCTCGGGAGAATGGTCCCAGGAACGCCTGACACCATGCTCCGACCAGGAGGCCATCGCCCTCCTCTCCTCCCTCAAGGGAATCGGCGTCTGGACCGCGGAAATGATTCTCCTCTTCGGACTCCAGCGCCCCAATATCCTCAGCGCCAGGGATCTGGGCATCAAACGGGGCATGCGCATGGTCTACGGATACCCCGTCCTCACCCCCGCCCTCTTCCAAGCCCATCGCCAATCCCTCTCCCCCTACGCCAGCGTCGCTAGCCTCTATTTCTGGGCCGTGGCCGCCGGCACGCTCCCCCACCTCGCCGACCCCGCCGCCCCGTGACCCCCAAAACCCTCCTCTACTCCTCGCCCCTGGGACCCCTCGCCCTGACGGGAGATGACCACGCCCTCGCCCAGCTCCATTTCCTGGACACCCCCCTCCCCTGCCCCTTCCCTGCTCCCCACGACATCCCAGCCCCTCTCCAGGAAACATGCCATTGGCTGGACCTCTATTTCCAGGGAAAGAGACCGGACTTCCTCCCGCCCCTGAACCCCGCGGGCACTCCCTTCCAACTCAAGGTCTGGAACTACCTCCTGACTCTCCCTTACGGAACCACAACAACCTACGGAAAAATCGCACAGGATATCGCCCGGAAAGAAGGACAACGAAATCTGTCTCCTCAGGCGGTGGGAAACGCCCTGGCCCGAAACCCTATCCTTATCCTTATTCCCTGCCATCGAGTCCTGGGAGCCCAAAATACACTCACGGGATACGCCGCCGGACTCCCCCGAAAACACGCCCTCCTCGCCTTGGAATCGCCCCAACCCCCGCCTGCGGAGGGGATCTAGAAAGCTAGAGGGTATAGAGGGTATAGAGGGTATAGAAATCTACTAGAATCAAAGAAGTTATAACAAAATCCAAGGGCGGGACGTGCG
>JAEDMH010000035.1 GCA_016303095.1 Lentisphaeria bacterium
AGTGCAACTGCCTGAACGAGAAAGGAAATCTCATCCTGGTGACAACCAGGGAGACCACTCTTTGCCTGGCCATCGACATCGATGTCAACAGCAAAAAATAAAATGCCCCTCTCCATCAAGTGCAACTGCCTGAACGAGAAAGGAAATCTCATCCTGGTGACAACCAGGGAGACGGACCTTTCTCCATACGGCGTCAATACCACCATCCCGGAGGGCTTCCGGTCCGACGGCATGAGCGTCCCCCGCTTCTTCTGGCGCTGGATCGGTCCTCCCGTGGACGCCCGCACCCTGGCCGCCTCCGTGGCCCATGACTGGTTGTACACCTCCAAGGTCGTCTCCCGGGCAGAGGCCGATGCCTGGTATCGTCGGCAGCTCATCGCCGACGGATACCCCGCCACCAAGGCCTGGGCCGCCTGGGCCGGAATCAGGCTCTTCGGAGGAGGGCATTGGTAGCCTATCCCAGGGAGGGGAATCTGGCCAACGCTTCCCGCTTCCGTTTCATGTCCTCAATTCTGGCGTAGATCCTCGTCACCATCGGCGATGTGTGGCCGAGCCATGACTGGATGACGGCCATGGGAATCCCATGCTCCGCGCACAATGTGGCAAAGGTGGCGCGGAGGCAATGGGCGCAATATTGGCCAGGGCGCCCGGAAAGGCCGATGGCGTCCATGGCGTCGGAGAATTTGTGGGAAAGGTTTCTCCTTTCGTGCCGGTATGCCTCCTCCACATGGGGGAAAAGATAGTCGTCGGGAGCCGCCCCCTCCGACAGTCTGCCATCCACGAAGGACACGAGAGACGGATGAAGGGGAAACTCCACAGGCCTCATGGTCTTGCCCATGATGCGCCGGAGAACGCCATCCCGGCACATTCCAGCGGTCAGCGTCGCCGCGTCTCCCATCCTGAGCCCCGTGTACATAAGAAAACGAACATACCAAGCAAACTCCCTGGCAGGATCCCCGCCACGCTCCGCCTTTCCGTCGATGTATTCCAGGAGTTTTCGCACCTCCTCCATGGTCAGCGGCTCCCGATGGACGACATCCCGATGCCGTGGCACGGGGGGAAACAACTCTTTTCGGCATCCGCAGTCCCGCAGGATTTGCCGGCAGTAGATCACGGCATGCTGCGCCGCACGAGGAGCGCAGCTCTCCACGAACCCCTCGCATATTCTCGGCGTTAAGTCGCTGACGGATTCGGCGGAGGCATCCTTGCACCACTTGACGAACCGTCCCCAGTAGTATCCAGCGACCCTTGCGCTTGATTCCTTGACCCCGTGGCGCTTTATATACCTATGAAGGCAGAACGCCTCGTCCAAGGGGATGCGGTCTGCCTTTTCTTCGCTGGCGCATCTCCGGAGACGCGCCGCCTTTTCCACAAGGGCCGCCTCGCTTTCCGTCATCGCAGGCGCAACAATGCGCAGCGCCACCTCCTCCGCCTTCCGGCGATCCCTCTGCCCAGTGGACACCCTCTTCTGGGGGGCGGATCCATAGGTGACCCACCAAATGCTTCCTCGTTTGAAAAGTCTCATCCAAGCCTCCTGGCGACTGTGTTATTTTTGTGTTATCTGTGTCCTTCCCCATGGCGGGGACACGGTGGGACACGGTGATTTTTTTTATAACACAAAAATAACACAATGGCCTTTTCGGCCGCTTTTCAGAACCTTTTCAACCCTGCGTAAATAACTGATTTTCAAGCTGGTACCGGAGGTGGGAATCGAACCCACAAGGGATTACTCCCGCCAGATTTTGAGTCTAGTGCGTCTGCCAATTCCGCCACTCCGGCTTCTGAGGAGAATGGGCTTACTATAACGGGATCGTCTCGCTTTTCAATGGACACCGAAGAGATTTCGCAGGGTGGAGCGCAGTTTCCATTGATGTTTTTGAGGGGAGCCGGTGAGTTCGGCGTCGAAGGCCCAGGAGATGGGTCGGAGGATCCAGGAGAGGAGACTCACAGATTTGAGGAGTTGTCCGGAGACTTGAAAGTTCATTTGATTGTCGTTGAGTCGATAGATTCCTTCTCCCCGGAGGGCGATGAAGGAGCCATCGGTGCGGATATCCTGGAAGGCGATGGCGGAGCCCCGGCAGAAGAAGTCGGCGTCCAGGGTGGAGATTTTGCCCAGGGAGGCGATTTTATCCTTGGAGAAGAATTGGAAGGTGCCCCGGGAGATGATATTTCCCAGGGTGGTGAGGGTGGGGATTCTCCAAAGATCCATTTCATGGAGATGGAGATTTCCGTTTCCTTCCAGATGGAGAGGGACGCCGCCCCAGTTTTTCAGGAGGACGAAATGTCCTTCTGCGTCCAGCTTTCCGGGGAGTTTATCGGGGGCGTATTTGGGGGGCTGGGAGTTTTTGGGCTCCTGGAGGGTATGATGGGAGAGTTTCAGCAGTTGGGCCAGGGGGATTTCCCGGGCGGTGGCATGGAATTCGGATTTTTGGAGGGCCAGGTCATAGAATCCGGTGGTGACCAGGGTGCCTTGGAAGAATTCGGCGTTGGGCACATCCCAGAAGATGCGTTGGTTGTCATATTTCCATGTTCCCTGGAGATTTTGGAGATGGATATTTTGGTAGCGGAGGGTAGGGGTTTCCAGGGTGCCTTCCAGGGCGAGGGAGTCGGGAATGCCTTGGAAGAAGCGTCCCTTGCAGGTGAAATTGGCCTCTGGGGGCAGGGTGAAGTTATCCAGGGCGTTGGGATCCCGATAGAGGAGGCAGGCCAGGAATTGCAGGGTGGGAAAGGTGCCGGAGGTCTTTCTGCCGTGGAAAACGCCTTGGATTCCCCGTTGGAAGTCCATGGAGAGGGTGCCCGTGAGTCCTTCTTCCTGTTGGGAGGTTTGGCGAAGCTGGATGTCGGTGATGGTCAGGCCGTGTTCCGGGAGTTCCAGAGCCACCTTGGCATGGAAGGAGTCCAGGGGGAGTCCGAGATATTGAAAGTGGCGGACATCCACGGTGCCCTGCAGGGTCAGCTTCCATTTGTCTCCCTCATATTCCCGATATTCCAGGAGGGGGAATTGGAGGAGGCAGTGTTCCTCCTGGGGAGTGGGGGGGGGCGTCCATTGGAAGGAGTTCCAGATTGTGTCGTAGACATGGATGGCGTCCGGGTCGTGGAGGAGATTTCGGAAGGAGAGAGGGGGGCCGCTGAGGCGGAGATTGTCGAAGAACAACTGGAAGGGATGGAAGAGGATTTTCAGGTTTGCGGTCAGGGTGCCCTGTCGGTCTGGGAGGATGCCCTCCACGTGGGAGAAGACCAGTTGGGTCTCGTTCAGATGGAAGTTGGCGGAGAGGTTCTCGAAGAGGATCTCCTTCATCTTCATCCGGGGCATTTCCAGGGAGCCTTCCAGCTGCCAGGGAAGTTTTTCCCAATCCCAGGAATCCCGGGGATTGAGCATGGGGCGCCGGGGCATGGCGAAGGTGAACCGGGCGGGGCGGGGCGGCTCCTGGCAATGGAACCAGCCCAGGAAAAAGTCGTCTGGCAGGGAGAGGGGGGACTGGAGGAGGGGGAAGAGGAGTTCGGGACGCAGGAGGAGTTCCCCTTGGGGGATTTGGAGAGAGGAGTCCTTGGGGGTCCACAGCAGGGTGACCGAGGCGGAAAGCACCTCCTCCTCGCCTTGGAGGATTTGCGGGAGAAGGCGAAGGGTGAGTGGGGAATCGGGGGACTGGGGATGGGCGGTCTCCAGATGGACGGAGAGGCGGGTGGCGTCATGGTCCGCCAGACGGGAAGTGGCGTCCAAGGTGAGCCGCCCGTCCTGGGTGTGTCCCTTCAACTCCAGTTGGGTGAGAGAGAACTTTCCCAGGGTGCTTCGGGACTGTCTCAGGGAAAGCGTGGTTTCCCAGAGTTTCCAATCCTTCCAGGGGGAGGGGGCGATTTGGAGGGCGAGCCGGGCGTGGGAGAAGGCCTCCAGAGGGGAGTCCCGGCTTTCCAGAAGCTCCAGTTTGTGGAGGAGATCCCGGACGTTGACGGTGCCTTCCAGGGAGCCTTGGAGGGTCTGGGGTTCCAAGGCGAAGGCCACCTGCCCTTGGAGGCTGGGGGGGTCCTTTTCCTCCCAGGTTTCGGGGGAGAAGGCCAGGTGGAGATTTTGGAGGAGGAGGGTTCCCTCCTGATAGGCGAGAGTGCCGGAGACCTGGGGCAGGAGGAGATCCCGGAGGCGGAGATCCTGGGTGGAGAAGGAGAGGGTGGGCTGCGGGTGAGAGAGATCCCAGGGAGTAGGGGGCAGGGTGCCCTGGAAATCCACGGGATTGGAGAAGAGGATCCAGGGAGGAAGGAGGGAGGGGGAGAGGCCTGCCAGCCACAGGATCGTACGGGGCATGCAGGCGGCCTGCACCGTGCCCTGGAGGGTCTTCTGCTGGAAGTCCGCCTTGCCCTGGCATCGGAGAAATTCCCTGGCGTTATACGTGATATGGAGATCTTCCAGGGAGAAATGATGCCGCCGCAACTGGAAACTCCCCTGGGCCCGATAGATGCTGCGCCCTAGAATTTCTCCGTTGGACATGATGGCCTTTCCCGTGAGGGCCAGGGAATCCGGGTCTTGGAGGCTGCCGGAGAGGCGCAGGGAAAGGGAGGTGTCCCCGGCATGCTGACAGAGGGCGGGAAGCTGGCGGAGAAGGCGGGAGGGGAGGGCAAGGGCTTGGGGGGAGGCGCTTGCTTCTTCCTGGGCAGGCTTGGATTCCTCCTCCGGGCGAGGGAGGCCAGGCGTTTCTTTGGGGGGGGCGAGGGGGAGAGGAAGGAGGGTGTATTCCTCCTGGGGAGGCGCCTGGGCATCCAGATCCGTGAGATGGATGTCCAAGGAGAGCTTCAAGCCCGGCAGATTCGCCTCCACCTGGGCCAATAGGGTCTGGGGCAGCGTGAGGAAGAAGTTGCCGGAGAGGGGGGCGAAGGTCAGGGAGGTCTCTTCTGTCTGGCCTGGCTCCGCCAAAGAGAGGGTGGCGCTGCCCTCGGCAAAGGTGATTTTTCGGGGAATCAGACGCCCCGTCAGCAGAGGAAGGGGGCGGAAAGAGAGGTGGGCAACGGGAAGGGCAAGATGAAACCTCCCCTGAGGCAGGGGCATTTCCACCTCCACATCGTTCAACTCCAGACCCGTGACGAGATTCCCCTGAATGGCCTGGATGCGGCAGGCGCCGCCCTCGGGGGCGAAGGACTCCGCCAGCATCTCCCGAAAGGCCCGAGGGTAGCCGAAGAGCCCGGGGAGCGCCACGAAAAGGAGGAATAGGGCGAACCAGAGGCCCAGAAGCAGGAGAACCCCCCGGGTGATCCAGCGTCTCCAGCAAGCTTTGGGGGAATGGGAGGTGTCCATGGGGAGGAGGGGAAAGACGGCAGGCTAGCGCTTGGCAGGATTCCCGTTTTGCGCGGGGGAAAGATAACCGCCGTTGTCCCGCCCCTGGGAGCGCCCGTCCCTGCCATAGTATCGGGTGGTGCCATTGGGGGAGGATTCGGTCCGTCCCTGGGAGCGCCCGTCCTTTCCGTAGTATCGAGTGGTGCCATTGGGGGAGGATTCGGCCCGTCCCTGGGAACGTCCGTCCTTGTCGTAGTATCGGGTGGTGCCATTGGGGGAGGTCACGGCCCGTCCCTGGGAGCGTCCGTTCTTGTCGTAGTATCGGGTGGTGCCGTCCGCCGAGGTGACGGAACGGCCCACGTAGACGCCATTCTGGTCATAGTGCCGAGCCACCCCGTCGCTCCCAATTTCCGTGCGTCCCGTGGAGCGTCCGTTCTGGTCATAGTGACGGATGGTCTCGGCGGAGAGGGAATGGGCGCCGAGGCAGAGAAGGAGAAGGGAAGCGAAAATCCAGAGGGGACGGGATGTGATCATGGTCTGATTCCTCCTGGCGTGTTTTTATTTATATAACTTGCTTGTTTGCAAGCAGTTATGCTAAAAAGATCAAGAGAGCGCCTCATCCAAGATGGCGAGGGCGGTTTGGACTTCCTGGGAGGTGACTTTCAGGGAGGGGAGCAGTCGCATGACGCCCTTTCCTGCGGTGAGGGTGAGCAGTCCCTTTTCCCGGCATTTGGCGACGGTGTCGGGGAGGGCGTCGTCCAATTGGATTCCCAGGAGGAGACCCAGTCCCCTCACCTCCCGGATGACGGGATGTTTCTTTTGGAGTTCTTCCAGGCCGTGTCGGAGGGCGGCACCTTGAATCCGCACATTTTCCAGAATATTCTCCTGGTGGAAGGCCTCCATGACGGCCAGTCCGGCGGCGGTGGAGAGGGGATTTCCGCCGAAGGTGGAGCCGTGGGTCAGCCCTGGCTGGTGGAGTTGGGCCAGTTCCTGGCTGAGTTGGAAGCAGGCCAGGGGGATTCCGTTCCCCAGAGCTTTTGCGGTGGAGAAGGCGTCGGGGCGGATGTCATACTGCTGGAAGCAGAAGAAGCTTCCGGTGCGTCCCATGCCCGTCTGGACTTCGTCCAACAGCAGGAGCAGTTTCTTCTGGTCGCAGAGCTGGCGCAAGCCTTGGAGGAAGGCGGGGGTGGCGGGAAAGACCCCGCCTTCCGCCTGGACGGGTTCCAGGAGGATGGCGCAGGTGTGGGGGGTGATGGCCTTTTCCACGGCCTCCAGGTCATTGTAGGGGACGGTGACGAAGCCGGGCATGTCGGGTTCCATTCCCTGTCGGAAGACCGGCTGTCCGGTGGCCGCCAGGGTGGCCAGGGTGCGTCCGTGGAAGGAGGTGTGGAAGACGATGATTTCGTGGCGTTCTCCGTGGCGGGAGCCCCAGAGTCTGGCGGTCTTGATCATGCCCTCGTTGGCCTCCGCGCCGGAGTTGGCGAAGAAGACCTTGCCCTGGATGCCCTTTTGGGAGAGTTGCATGGCCAGCCGGGGAGCGTTGAGGTTGCAGAAGATGTTGGAGCAGTGCATCAGAGTGGAGGCCTGGCGGGCGATGGCCTGGGCGACCCGGGGATGGCAGTGTCCCAGGCTGCAGACGCTGATGCCGGTGGTGAAATCCAGATATTCCCGTCCTTCCAGGTCCCAGAGCCGGGAGCCTTCTCCCCGCACCATGATGGGGGCGGAGAAGTTGTAGGTGGGAACCATGGCGTCGCGATAGAGGGCGCGGATTTCTTCAGAGGAGGGGGTCATGGGAAGGAGAAAACGTTTTTTGGGGGGGCGGAGGCGGGTCATTCTCCGGGGTGGAGAATGGCGTCATCGAAGAAATTGGCGCCCATGCCGGCATCCACCACCAGGGTTTGGGCGTTGATGCCGCTGGAGCGGGGGGAGAGAAGGAAGAGGGCGGTGTTGGCGGCCTCCCGGGTTTCCAAGGCCCGGTGGCGCATGGTGGCCTTTTCGGCGAAGAGGTAGGCGTCCACGTAGCCGGGAATGCCGGCGGAGGCGCTGGTCTTCAAGGGGGAGGCTCCTACGGCGTTCACCCGAATTTCCGGAGAGAGGGTGCTGGTGAGGGATTTGGCCAAGAAGACCACGGTGGAATCCAGGGCGGCTTTCACCGGCCCCATGTATCCATAACTTTCCGCCGCCATGCGGGTGGAGGAGATGGAGAGGGTGACGATGGAGGCGTTGGGGGCCAGCAGCGCCTGGAGGGCGTGGCACAGCCGGGGCAGAGAGAGGCAGGAAATATCCAAGGCCTGGAGGAAATCCTCTCGGGGGATTTGATGAAAGGGGAGGAGTCCCCGGGAGTAGTTGGCGAAGGCCACGGAGTGGAGGAGTCCGTCCAATTGGGGGGTATGGCTGGCGGCCCATTGGACCATGGGGGGGAGCTCCTCCGGCTTTTCCAGATCGCAGGGGAAGGCCGGGGCTTCCGGGCCGATGAGGGAGCGGTTCTTCTCCAGGAGTTCCTGGTTTCGGAAGAGGTAGAGAATATGCGCCCCCGCCTCCTGCAATCCCTGGGCCACGTGCCAGGCAATGCTACGACGGTTGGCCACTCCCGTCACCAGAATCCATTTCCCCGCCAACTGCAGAAAGTCCATGGCCGGTTCCCTAGATGCGGGGAGTGGGGTGCACCATCTCCAGGGCAATCCGAATCTGGTTGTCCACCTCCGTGACGCCGGGGATGGTCCGAGCGGCCTGGGCCGCCAAATGGGCGGCGGCGGGGGTGGTGGTGGCTCCGAGGAGGGTGACTCGCCCTTGGTCGTCCACCTGGACATCCAGGAAGGCCAGGGAGATCTTCTGCTCCACCAAAAGAACGGTGGCTACTTTCTGGGCCAGAAGCCGGTTCTCCAGCATGGGTCTGGCCTGCTCCTCCAGGACGGGGGGAATCCGGCTTTCCATTTGGGTGGCAAGGAAGTCCACCAGCCGCTCCTGGGACAAGGTGGCGGTGTTCACCGTGAGGTCATACAGGGAGGCGTCTCCCCATTCCTCGTTAAAGTGGAAATGGCAGAATCCAGCCCTGTCGGCATCGCACTTGTGCACCAGTCGGTTGGCGGTCTCCGAATCGTAGCCGTATTCCTGCTGGATGGTGCGCACCCGGCAGTCCAGAGGGGCCACCAGACGCACCCGGAGGCAGTTGGG
This sequence comes from Lentisphaeria bacterium, assembly GCA_016303095.1. Classification (GTDB taxonomy): domain Bacteria; phylum Verrucomicrobiota; class Lentisphaeria; order Oligosphaerales; family Oligosphaeraceae; genus UBA1724. Next base: position 8,435 of record JAEDMH010000035.1, read on the forward strand.
CAGATCCTTGAGGAGAAGATGGGCGCCCCGTCCCAGGATGATCACATTTCCTTCCCGGGCTGCTTGGAGCATCACGGTTTTCAGATAGAGGAGATAGACATCCTGGTCTGGGGAGAAGGAGGAGAAGAAGCCGGGCTTCCGCTCGTCATAGCGCTGGAAGAGGCGGGATTTCATGCCTGCGTCCAGGAGGCGCTTCTCCAGCTCTTCCTTGTTTAGGACAGTCGCCCCCAGACGCTGGGCCAAAGACTCTCCTGCGGCGGCGGTCCAAGCGCCGTGCTCTCGGGCAATGGTGAGAATGGACATGGGTTTCTCCTTGGTTGGGGGTGAGGCGTGGAAGGACGGGGGTCAGGAGGCGGCGGTGTTTTCCGGGGCGTGGACCACGGATCGAATGAATTCCCGGGCCCGTTCCGCCGGCCACCATTCCTGGCCTTTGGGGGTGAGGAAACCGCAGTGTCCCCCGTCCTGGGGAATCTCCAGATAGAAGCAGGGATTTTCCTGGGCTTTTTGGATGGGGAAGCAGTTGGGGGTGAGGAGGGGATCGTTGACGGGATTGATGAGGAGGGCGGGCACCCGGATTTTCTCCAGGTGGGGGAAGGCGCTGGAGGTGCGGTAGTAGTCCTGGGCGGTGGGGAATCCCAGGAGGGGGGCGGTGAACGCCTGGTCGAACTCCTGGAAGCTGCGGGCCTTCATGATGGGGGAAAGATCCAGTTCCGGAAAATTCTTGGCCATGGCCTCCGCCCGCTTCTTCAGCTTCCGCACAAAGTGCTTTTCGTAGATGCCGCAGAGGGCGCGGTGACTGGCTTGGATGGAGGCGGGGCAGTCAATGGGGCCGCAGACCCCCACGGCGGCACGCACCTCCGGGGGAACCAAAGCCCACTCCCGCCCCAGATACAGGAAGATCAAGTTGGCCCCCATGGAGAAGCCCACCAGGTAGATCTTCCGGTATCCCCGGGAGAGGGCGGCGGTGACCACTTTGTGGAGATCCCCCGTGGAGTTGTTGCTGGTGATGTGGAGGGTCTGGTTGTCCACCTGCCCCGTCCCCCGGTAGTTCCAGGCCAGGCAGTCCACGCCGATTTCCCGGAAGGCATGGACCATGGAGAGACAGTAGTGTCGTCGGGTGTGGCCGCAGAGGCCGTGGCAGAGAATGAGGAGTTCGTCTGTGGGAGCGGAGCATTTGGCCCAGTCCAGGTAGAGGTAGTCTCCGTCGTCCAGGGGCAGTTTCTCCCGGGTGTAGTCCACCTGGGGGGCCTGGGAGAAGTAGCTGGGGTAGATGGTCTGGAAATGCCCTCCCAGATGGAGGGGGGAGCGGTAGGAGGAGGAGGCGAGGAAAGGCATGGGAGGCGGAAAGAGCGGGAGGCGGAAAGAGCGGGAGGCGGAAAGAGCGGGAGGCCTCCTTTCCCGGGGAGGCCCCGGGGGAAGGCGGGCAAGCCGGGGAGGGGGGGGAAATCTCTCGTGGTCAACGGGCGAGGAGGAGAGTGGTGGCGTCGGCGTGGAGGAGCCGCCGGTAGGCTTCTTGGTATTGGCTGTAGAAGCGCAGGGGGGTCACGCCGGGCTCCATTTCCACGGAGAAGGTGAAGCGGAGGCGCTGGGGGGCGTCTTCGGCGCCGGGAAGGAGGGTGTGGCGCCAGGAGATGCTTCCCGCCCCGTCGGGGGCCTTCCACTGGAAATTCGCCGGCATCATGAGGATGCGGGGATATTGGGAGGGCAGCTCCACCTCCAGGTGAATTTCACTGCTTTGCACCTCGCCGCGATACAGAGGATGGAACTGGCGGGGGGACTTGGCGTAGGAGAGGGCGCTGGACAGGGCGACGGGGAGGCGGAGATAGCAGAAGTCTCCTTCCATGGTGGCGCAATGGGCCAACTCCACGGCATAGGAGATCTGGCCGGGATAGAGATGGAAGTCCGTGGTGATGTCCGGGGTGACGGGGCGGGCGTCCTGGGCGATGGCGCTCACCAGCTGGGTGTAGTGGCGTCGGCGCTCCTCCGGAGTCATCCACTGGTAGCCCTTGCGGATGCGTCCAAAGGCGCTGCCCTGGATGCTCTCACGGACGGTGAGCAGGGCGGAGCCATCCTCCCGCACCTGAAGCGTCCAGCGGCTGACGGGATGCTCCCGGAATTCCTGGGGCAGGCTCATGGTGCGCAAGTCTCCCTTCTCCAGGGACAGGAGGAGGCAGTGATGGAAGCGGCTGGTGCCGAACTGGGCATATTGGCTTTGGTCGTTGAGCCAGATTTCTTCTTTTCCCAGGGTGACCGCCACCAGCCAGGTGTCCAAGAGCCCGGGGGTGGGGTATTTTTCGTAGTAGAATTGGAGGGGTGTGGCCTTGGGGGCCGAATGGGCCAGATAGAGGCGGGGCTGGAATCCCAGGGCTTTCAGGAGGGCGCAGTAGAGGATGGCCCGGTCTGCGGAGTGGCCGTATCCGTCCCGTGCGGTGATTTCCGGCGCGGAGAGGCAGGCCAGGGGCAGGTCATGGAAGGCGGGTTCGGTCTCCCGAATGTTCTTCTCCATCCATTCCCGCACCTGGATCAGCTTGTCTTCCGGGGGAAGGGAGTGGAAGGGCTCCACCACATCCTGGATGGTGGCTCCCCCGTCTCCCAGAGTCTCCACGGTTCTCCGCAAGGCGGTGGCGTAGCGCTCCCAGTCTCCCGCGGAACAGACCACCGTGGGCAGATAGGCGTAGGCGGGGGGACGGGAGGGTTCCTGGTGGACGGGGGGGATGTTCTGGGCGAGGAAGCGATGGCGCACCATGTCGTCGGGCAGGGAGAAGCGGCGATGTTCCAAGGGCAGGGGATCGGGGGTGTCCTGCTGGAGATCCATCCATCCCCGGGGGAGGTAGTCCACCTGGGGTTCCAGGGAACGGGGGGAGAGAATATCCAGGGACCATTGGCGGACGGGGTCGGCGCCCCGGAGGCATGCGCTGAAGGAGAAGAAGGGGCGGTTTCGGTAGGTGCGGCGAATTTGGAGCTCCACCAGGCTGCCCACCTGGACGCCCGGGAGATTCAGCACCAGGAGCTTCTCCGCGGGGTAGCGGGGGGCGGAGGCCACCCAGGGAGCGTCCAGAATGTTGATGTTCTCCGGCGGAGTCTCCAGCACTTCTTCGCCATTGGTGACTTTGGCCACCAGGACTTCGATCTCCTCCCAGGCGGGATTGAAGGGGAAGGTGGCGTCGGCGCTCTCAATGCCCGCATAGGTCTCCACCCGGTATTTCCGGGTCTGCTCCACCGTCCAGCTGGACGGGGAAAGAAGCTGGACGATGGTGCGGCTCTCCAGAATGTCCAAGTCCGGCTGGGCTTCCAGGACGGCCTCCTCCTCCTGGGCTTCCAGGACGGGCTCCTGGAAGCGGAAGATGGCCATCTTCCGATCATCCGCCTCCTTTTGGGCCAGGGCGCTCTTCATTTTCCCGTATTCCTCCGGGGTGAGACGCATGGCCTTGGTGGCGTAGGAGCCTTGGAAGTGGAGAAGGCCCAGGCGGGCCTCCAGGCTGCGGCTCAAGGAGAAGCCCTCCTCCTCCCAGCGGGAGTAGCGGGGGGGCGCCACCAGCTCCAGGTTCATGGGCAATTCCAGAAGCACCTCTTCGACGAGAGAGCTGGTGTAGTCCGCTTCCAAGGGGAAGCGCCGCTTGTCCAGGGAGGCCTGGTCGAAGATCATCCAGGACATGCCGAAGCGGGAGGAGAGCTGGGGCAGTGGCAGCAGAGCGTTCTGTCCCTCTCCCCGCTCCGGGGTGCCATCGGCCTTGCGGGAGGTGATCAGGGCCTCGGGAACCTGGTAGGAGAGGGTGGCCTCCAGGGGCTGGGAGAGATCCTGGAGATCCTGGGGAGTGAGTTCCCAGCGGGTCAGGATCGCGCCGGGCAGGGCGGCGGCCAGCTGGCGCTGGAAGAAGAGACGGCGTTCCTCCGGGGTGATTTCCAGGAAGAAGTTCCGATACATGTTGTCCGGCAAGCCCTGGAAGAGGAGGGTGGTGTGCAACAACAGATCCCCTTCCGGGGTGAGCTTGCCCTGGGTCTCCAGACGGAGCTGGTTTACGGTCCAGGGGGGGACGGGGGAGCGGCGCAGGGGCTCCCCTTGGGGAGTGGCCACCAGGAAGCTCTTGTCGGAGAGGTAGGCGGGGAAGGGATCCCGGGTGTTGCTGGCGGTGGGATCCATGAGCCTCCAAGGCTCCCCGGCTTCCTTCCGGCAGGCCACTACGGCGTGGTTGAAGAAGGGCTGGGGCACCTCGTCATCCTTGGGGTAGCCCACGTGGATGAGGACGGGATGGGCCTCGAAGCCGGCGCAGCGCAGCATGGCCACCAGGAGGGCCGCCTTGTCCCGGCACACGCCCGCCCGCTGGGAGAAGGTGAGGGTCACGTCATGGGGTTCGTAGCCGGGAGCGGTGTCTTCCAGGGTGAGCCCCATGTAGCGCACCTTCTGGGAGACGAAATGGAAGAGGGCCAGAATCCTGGCATCGTCATTCTGGCAATCCTGGAGGAGGGACTGGGTGGTGTTCACCAGGGCCTCGTCGGTGGCCAAATGAGGTTCGCAGAGGCGGTCGTACCACCGGGAGACCTCTCCCCAGTCCTGGAAGGTGCTCACCAGCACCCGCTGGGTGACGGCATAGGCGGGGGGCATGGAGGGCTCGGGGAAGAACTGGGGCACGTCCCGCACTTCCCAGATGTGGGTCAGGCTCTCCTCCTCCTCCACGGTCTTGTAGAGGGGCCCCCCATCCCGGGGATCTTTCACCGCAATGCTGCGCAGGGGGAGGGCTTTGGGGGCTTTCACCTCCACTTTGGCGTGGAGGATGGGGCTGTCATTCTCCAGGGGGAAGAGGTCGCTGAAGCTGTTGGGCACCCGGGGTTTCCTCGTCTCGTCCACAAAGACCGCCCGAAGGATGTCCCCAGGCTGGAGGGAGGGGACGGTGACCTGGATGATTTTCTGGCTGGGGTCGAAGATGTTGGACCTCATCTGGGAGGCTTCGGTCTGCTCTTGGGTGCAGGCCTCCAAATCCAGAGGCATGACGGTGCCGTCGGGGCGGATGATCTGGACCAGGGAGATTTTGGCCCGGGCGTAGCTTTCGTTGTAGTAGCTGGTGAGCACTCTCTTCAGCTCCACCCCGGCCAGGGTCATGATCTTCACGGCGCTGTCATCCACCTGGAGAAAGGTGCCGTCGGCCTGATATTGGATGCGGGTGAGCCGATCCAGGTTGACCAGGTCGGCATTGGGATATTTCTCCGGGGTGACGGCTTCGCTTTGGCGGAGCAGGGTCTCCGGGGCGAAGAAGCCCTGGTCCGAATCCTCCCAGGTCATGGCGGGGAGGAGGGGGGCGAGCCACAGCGCCAGGACAAGAAGAAGGAAGAGACGATAGGCTTTGGACATAGAGGTGGGAATTTTCAGTAGCGGGAGAGTCTGGCCAGGGCCACCAGGCCGCCGATTTGATAGAGGAGATTGGGAAGCCAGATCAGAAATTCGGGATGGAGTTCCGGGTGTCGCACCAAGGCGTCGCACAGGAGGATGACCCCGTAGTAGGCCAGGGCCATGCCCAGGCAGATCAGGAGGCCGCTGGAGGTTTCGCTGCGCCGGTTGCGGATGCCGAAGGGGATGCCCAGGAGCAGGAAGGCCAGGGGGGAGAAGGCCAAGGCCAGCCGGTAGTGGAACTCATACCAGTGTCGTGAGACGGAATTTCCCTGGCTTTGGTTCCAGAGGAGGTCGCCGAACAGCATGGTCACCGGCATCATTTTCAACTTGCGTCCCAGGGATTTTCTGTCCTGGATGGTGCCATATTCCAGATGGAGGGTCAGGGTTTCCCCTGCCAAGAAGCCTGGCCTCTTTCCTCCTTCTCCCCCGGGATCCTCCTCCCCCTCTTGGGAGGACAGGGGGGGAAGATCAGGAAGTTCCTGTTGCGCCACGGTGAAACGATACAAAGTCAATTGGAGATCCCGCTCCTCGGGATGCACCTGGACCCGGGCTGCCTCCGCCGTGATGGCCCGCAAAGTCTTCCCCCCCTTCCCCAATTGGTAGATATGCACATCCCGCAGCAATCCGCTCTCCGGATCCTTGGAACCGATCCGGATGGAAACCTGCTGGCCGGAGAGAAACGTGCTGGTTCCCGGTTCCAGCAGGGCCAGGGAGTTCTCCCCCATGGTCTGCCATTTGAGCAGCTCTCCCTCGTAGCGCAGGGAGGGCGCCGCCACCATGCCCAGCCATACCCCCGCGCCGCAGAAGACCAAGGCGAGGGCCAGCCCCGGGGCAGTGATCTGCCACAGGCTGACCCCGGAGGCTTTCAAGGCCACCAGCTCGTTGTCCGCGCTCATGCGGCTGAAGACCAGCACAGTGGAGACGAGAATGGAGAAGGGAAGGGCGTAGCGGAGGACATCCGGCAGCAGGCAGAGGAGAATCTTTCCCATGACCCTGGGGGAAAGACCATTGGCCAGCATGGCGAAGATGCGGAAGAGGTGGACGGACATCATGACGAAGGTCAGGATGCCCAGGGCCATGAGGAGGGTGCCCAGAAGATTTTTGGCGATGGTGCCGTTGATGATCCGCATGAAGGAAGGAGGGCAGCAAGGGAGCGGGGCCTTGGGCGCCTCGCTCCTTCGTCCCTCCCGGGAAAAGGGAGGGAGCCAGTGCAGGCAGGAATCGTTAGAAGGAGTAGTCGATGCTGAAGTGGAAGCGGCCGCTCTTGCCGTCCAGGTGGTCTCCCTGGGTCATGACGGGGAAGCCATAGTCCAGCCGGATGGGGATTTGGCGGAATTGGACGCCGATGCCCAGGGAGGCGTTCAGGTCCCCCAAGTCGGCGTCGAAGGAGTCCCACCACACATTGCCCACGTCGCAGAAGAGCTTCAGGAACATGAAGTTCTTCACGGGCTTGATGAGTTCCGCCGTGCCCACCAGCATGGTCTGTCCGCCAATGGAGTTCTCGTTCCGGTTCACCGGGCTGACGTCGTGGCGCTTGAAGCCCCGGATGGTTCCGTAGCCGCCGGCAAAATACCGGTCGAAGATCTTGATGTCATCCCCGCTCAGATGCTCCGCCGCATGGGCGTCGGCGGAGAGGCGCAGGAAGATGTCCTTGTAGAAGGGATGGTAGGACTCCACGCCGGCATGGAACTTCAGGTAGTCCGCATAGCTGCCCAGAGCCCGGGTGATGTATTCGGCATCCAGCATGATCCGTCTTCCCCGGTTGGGGAAGACGTAGTGGTTCCGGGTGTCCCGCACCATGGAGAAGACCAGACGGTTGGCAAAGTCCCCTCCCTCGTCCCGGCGCATGGAGTAGTTGTGGCCCTTGGGGAAGCGGACGTTGTCCGGATAGTCTCCGTCGTTTTCGTCGAACTTTTCCTCGTCATCCAGGTTGGAGATTCGGATATGTTCCAGTCGGAGGCCGGTGGAGAGCCGCCAGTATTCGGTGTGGTTGGGGAAGAAGGGGAGTTGGAAGGCCACGGGCCAGCCCAAGGAGATGGCGTATCCCACATGGCGTTCGTCGTATTGGTCTTCGTAGCGGGTGTTGAGGAAGAGTTCGTTGGTCAGGTCGAAGGGGCCGTCGAAGAGGGAGGGTTCCGTGAGGGAGATGCTCACGTTGGTGGTGTCGGAGCCCACGGCCACGTAGGCCCGCATTCGCTGTCCGTCCCCCTTGGGCTTTTCTCCCTGGAGGAGTTTGGAGAGGCTGAAGTTGGTTTCGGAGAGTTCCAGGAAGCCCAGGACGGAGTCTTCGCTGGAGAAGGCGGCGCCCACGGAGATGGATCCGGTCGGCTTCTCCTTCAGTTCAATGGAGAGGTTGCGCCGGGTGGGATTCTCGGTGGGTTTGGCCAGGATCTCCACGCTTTCGAAGTATCCCAGATTCTCCAGGCGGTTCTTGGTCTGCTGAATCTTCCGGCTGTCCGCCAGGTCGTCCTCGAAAATGGCCAGCTCCCGGCGGATGACGTGGTCCCGGGTGTAGGTGTTGCCCACAATGCCGATCTCCCCGATGCGGCTGATCTCTCCCTCTTGGATGCGATAGCTCACATCCACCACGTGGGTGTCGGCGTTCTTTTTCAGCTCAGGATAGAAGCGCAGATCCAGGTAGCCCAGGCCCTCGTAGAGTCCCTTCATGGCCTCCAAATTCTGGGCGGCCGCCGTGGAGGAGTAGGCTTCGCCGGACTTCATGGCGGCCTTCTCCAGCAGCTCCTCTGCGGTGAAGCGCTGGTTTCCCTGGAAGGTGCGTTCTCCCAGCACGTAGGGAGAGCCCTCCTGAATGTGGTAGACGATCCGCACCCAGGAGCGCTCCTGGTCCAAATACTCCTCCTCCACCTTCACCACCTGGGCGTCCAGGTAGCCCCGTTGGGCGTAGAGGGAGAGGATCCGCTCAATATCCAGGTTCCGGTAGTTGGGATTGTAGTAGTTGCCCAGACGGAAAACGTATCTCCACCAGGGACGCTTGGTCATCAGGGCGGCCCGCAGCTCTCCGTCCTCCACCACGGTGTTTCCCTGGAAGGCGGTTCCCTTCAGCTTGGCCCGGGGGGCCTCCTCCACCACAAAGGTCAGAATCAATTCCCCGGGTCTTTCCGGATCTCCCTCAAGACGCTGCCCCACTTTGGTGCCATACCGACCCGCCTTCTCATATTTCTCCAAGATGCGCTTCCGATCCGCCGCCTGGGCCGCCTCGTCCACCAAGCCTCCCAGCTTGCTTTGGGCATGGGCCATCAGGGTCTTGGTCTTGATGGTGGTGTTGCCTTCGATCTGCACCCGGGAAAGGCGCTGGCGCAGGCTGAGCAAAAAGACAACCTGAAGAGTGCCATCCTCCCGGTCGGAAATCTTGGTCTGGACGTCGTCAATGCCACGGAGTTTCAAGAGGGCGGCCACGTCCTGGGAGAGTTGAGGCATGGAGAGGGGCTCTCCCACTTTGGTGCCAATGGTGGCGTAAACCAATTGTTCCAGGGCCTCCTGGTTGGCGGCGCCGTCCAGATCCACAACCTGAATTCGGGTGACACGCTCCGCAGCCTGAAGCCCCAGGATAAGCAGGGTGGCCAGAAATGCCAGAAGTACTTTTTTCATGAAATCTTGCTCTAAGATAGTGAGGGAGAGAGAGGGGAGGGGGGAAAACGGGAATACTTTACCCTGTATTCGCTACTTTGCCCCAGGCATGGCCAAAGGGTAAGATTTCCCCGTCGGCGGGGCAAGGGGGAGACAAAAAAAGCGGGCGCGGGAACGACAGGAAGCGGGGGGGATAGTTCCTGTCAGAACTCGCGCCCGCAAAGGGGGCGATGGCGGCGGCGGGAGATTGCCCTGGGGCCGCCGTCGTAGGGAAGGGAGTTAGAACTTGTAGGTGACGCTGGTGGAGACGATGTGGCAGTCGGTCTTGAAGGTGCCCCGTTCGGCGATGTTATGGCTGGCGGCCACCTGAGTGCCCAGCTTCGCCTTCTCGAAGCGGCTGTAGCCGTAGGCGATGTCGAAGCCCCAGTGTTCGCCCTGGTATCCGGCGCCCACCGTCATGAGCCACTTGTCGGAGTCGGGCATCTCGGGGGAGAGGGAACGACGATTGGCAGGGCTGTTGTCGTAGTCCAGTCCGGCCCGGAGAACCCACTGGTCGGTAAGCTGGTATTCGGCCCCCAGGTGATAGGTCCACACGTCATGCCACTTCCGGGGGTTCTTGGCCACGCCGGGACGATCGGTGCCGGGGTATTTGTCGAAGCAGAGGTCCAGGGCCTTGTAGCTGGACCACTGGGTCCAGGTGGCGTCGAAGAGGAAGGTCCAGCGGTCGATGGAGTTGTTCCGGAGTCCCAGGGCCAGATAGGCGGGCATGTCGATGCTGGCATGGGCGTCGGCGTCCTGGAACTTTAGAAGCCCGCCCATGTAGCTCTGGTAACGGAACACGTTCTCGCCTTCAAAACGCATGTGAATGCGGCTCTGATACTTGGCGCCAAAGGCCCATTCGTCGTTGAATTTGTAGTACAGAGAGAGGAAGCCGCCCAGGGCCACGGCGTCGGCGCTCATGTAGTTCTTGTTGGGCTTCAGGCCGTAGGGAAGATTGATGTAGGTGGCCAGACGAGCTACGCCGATGGCCACGTTGGGACCCGCCGCCACAGAGAGGTTGTCGTTCACCTTCCAGGTGAGGCTGGGGGTGATGTAGCAGACCCGCAGGCTGGTGAAGGTGGCCAGGTTGTTCAACTGGCTGTTGCTCTTCCACTGGGTGATCATGCCATAGGGAGCGTTCACAGAAAGGTTCAGACGGTAGTCCTCGCCCAGGGGCATCACACCGTAGAAATACCCCATGAACCGAGGCTGATCGTCCATCTTGTCCGTCCGGGCGCTGGTCTTGTATTCACTGGCCAAAAAGAGGGCGGAACCACCCGCCGTCAGGGTGATGCGATCCACGTCCACCGTGGTGGCAGGATTGTACCAGGGAGAAGAGTTGCTGGCCCGGGCCACGCCAGCGCCGGCCAGCCCCAGAATGTCCGCCGATCCTTCGGAGTACAGCTGGAAGCCGCCAGCCAGACAACGCCCGGCGGCAAGGAACAACATCAGGGAGACGGTCAAAAGAAGAGTCTTTCTCATGATTCTGTGGTGTCAGGGGATCGAAAAAAAAAGAATGCGACACAATTCTGAAAAATGTTACGAAGGCTTACTATAGCCCTCTCTCTTTCGCTTTCAAGACATTTTTGTCAGATGTGTCGCATTTTTTTTGAAAGAGGCTCCTTTTGCCTAGGGGGGGGGGGCCAGAGGGGCGACCGGAACCCCCGGCAAGGACAAAATCGAATCCGAACCCCGTAGGGGTGGGAGGACAGGCCTTGGCGACGGGGGTGGAGCATGAGCGCAACCCTCGGCGCCAAGGCCAACCCCAAGGGCGCTGCCGCTTTAACAGGTCGGGCACGGAAGGCCCGGCAAGCCGGGCACACAGAGACCACAGAGAGGCGGTTCGTGCGCCCCGCACGTCCCGCCCTGGGATTTTGTTATAACTTCTTTGATTCTAGTAGATTTCTATACCCTCTAGCCCCTCTAGCTTTCTAGCCCCCCCTCCGCTTGCGGGGGGGAAAGGGGGGGATCCTCCTGAACCCCGGCAGGGGTGGGAGGATCGCTAGACGGGGGTGA
>JAEDMH010000170.1 GCA_016303095.1 Lentisphaeria bacterium
GAATACGTCATCTGGAGATTTTCCGGGGTCAGGACTTGGGCGGGGGGGCCGTCGGCCAGGATGTGTCCCTGGGCCAGGAGAAGGACACGGTCAGCCTCTTTGCGGGCCAATTCCAGGTCATGGGAGACCACGAGGAGGAGTCCGTTTTGGGGGAGGGAGAGTTTCAGGCGTTGAATGGCCTGTTTTGCCCAGAGGGGATCCAGGGAGGAAGTGGGTTCATCCAGGAGGAGAAGAGGAGCTTCCCTGGCCATCATGGCGGCCAGTTGGAGGCGTTGCCGTTCTCCCCCGGAGAGTTGACTGAGCCATTGGTTGGCCAGGGGCGTCAATCCCATTTGCTCCAGGGCGTGGTCCACGGCGTCCAAGTCTTTCCGGGTCGGGGCGCCCAGGGGCGGCAGGCGGGGAATGCGTCCAAAGAGGGCCACTTCTCGGACGGGGAAATCCATGGCAGTGGGAAGAGTCTGGAGGCAGACGCCTACCAGGCGGGCCCGTTCTGTGGGAGAGAGGCTTTCCATGGGGGTGCCCAGGATTTCCACCCTGCCCTTTTGGGGTTTGCGAAGGCCGCCGAGAATCTGGAGGAGGGTGCTTTTCCCCGCTCCATTGGCTCCCAAGAGGAAGACGGTTTCTCCCGGGGAGAAGGACAAGGAGACGTGGTGCAGGAGGAGACATGGTCCATAGCCGTCCTGGACATCCTGCGCCAGGAGAGGAGGAAAGGAGGAAGGCAGAGTCATAGGGGCCTCCTTCGACGCAGGGCCGCCAGGAGAAAAATGCCTCCTGCCAGAGAGGTGAGCACCCCCACGGGCAGAGGACGAACCGGATCCGCCAGTTTGGCGAGGAGGTCGCAGAGCTGAAGAAACGCCCCGCCGCCTAGCAGGATGGGCAGGAGACTCTTCCGGGCGTCTCCTCCCAGAAGTCGACGAAGTCCCTGGGGCACCAGAAGTCCCACGAAGGAGATAATGCCCATGGAAGAGACGCAAAGGGCCACCAGGAGGGCAGCCAGCGGGAGCAGAGTCAAGCGTATTCGGGTGGGGGGGATGCCCAGACTTTGGGCCCAGCTGTCTCCCAGAGCCAGGGCATTCAGGGCGTTGCCCCAGAAGAAGACCAGGAGGGAGATGAGAAGGAGGGCTCCTGCCAGGAGTCCCAGAGCCAAAGGGGGAACGGCTTGGAGGTCTCCCAGCATCCACCAGGTCACGCCGGCCACTTGGGTGCTGTTGGCCCGGGAGAGGAGGCAGAGCAGTGCCCCCGAGAGAAGGGCGCCTCCCACGATGCCGTGGAGGAGCAGTCCCTCGGGAGAGGTGCTCTCCCTGCGTCCCAGTCCCAGGGTCAGCAGGAGGGCGCCGGCGCCTCCCAGGAAGGCCCCCAGAGAGAGCCAGGGGGCGAGGAGCGGCCCGCCAAGAAGGAGGCAGCAGGCGGCCCCCAAGGCGGCGCCTTGGGAGACTCCCAGGAGATAGGCGTCCGCCAGAGGATTGCGAAAGAGGGTCTGGAAGAGGAAGCCTGCCAGGGCCAGGGAGGCCCCTCCCAGGAAGCCCGCCAGCACGCGACCAAGGCGATAGGAGAAAAGAATGCCCTGGGGCCAGGAAACTCCTCCGTCTCCCAGGACAAGTCCCGTGAGTCCCAGGACAAGGCAGAGTCCGGCCAGGCTCCAGGAAAGGATGCCGGCGTGGCGTGTCATGGTTGTCCCTCCCTCAGCAAGCGCACCCCCTCTGTCCAGCGGGGCCCGGGGCGGAAGAGGAGGTCCTCCTGGGGGAAGAGTCGCATTTTTCCCTTCAGGGCTTCCAGGAGGCCTCCTGGGGATTCCAGCGCCTCTGGGTGGAAGACCCAGAGGCAGTCCAATGGGCAGGAGAGGAGCCACTCGGCGCCGGGGGTGAAATAGCCTTGGCGTCCCTGGAAATCCATGGTGGAGCCGGCCAATCGCAGCAGTTCGAAACAGAAGGTGCCTTCTCCCGCCACCATGGGGGGGTGTTCCCAGATCAGAGCCATGGTCCGATGGGGCTTGGGGGGATTTCTCTTCATTTCTTCCAGAAAATCCAGGATTCGCTGTCGTTCTTTTTGGGCTTCCCTGGGACAGGAAAGGAGTTCGCCCATGCGCTCCACCATGGCCAGATACTCCTCTACATTGCGGCAGGGAAAGAGTTCCACGGCAATCCCCTGGGCTTCCAGGGCCTTGGCCACGGCGGGATTCACCAAATCGTTGCTCACCACCGCCCGGGGACGCACCGCCAGAATCTTCTCCAGGGACGGCAAGGCAAAATCCCCCATCACCGGCAGGGAAAGGGCTTGGGACGGGGCATCGCAGGCGGAGGAGCGTCCCACCATCCTATCCCCGCCCCCCAGAAAGAAGGCCAGCTCCGTGAGGGCGGGAGAAAGGGAGACAATGCCGCCGGAGGGGGAATTCTCCTGAGGCACCCCCCTGCCACTCTGCCCCCTCAACGTGGTTGCCAGGCACAAAAGGCAGAGGGAAAGAAGAATGGCAGGCTTGACGAACATGGCGTGGTTGGGTTCACGGTTCCTTCCCAAGGGGATCATAGGCCCGATTGTCCTGGGACAAGAAGCCCGTGCGTTTACCGTCCCCCGCCTCTCCTGCCACGTAGAGATGCTTCCCATCCTCCCCATGGCCGTCGGTGAAGACAATCGCCGCCGCCCCGTCATGGCGGAAATCCGCCGTCCCATAGGCCCGAAGGGCCCCATAGCCTTTTTCCTGCACAGGGGCACGGAGATAGCTGGTTACCTCGTAGAGTCCGGTGTAGCTGTCCTTGTATCCTGCGTCGGAGAGGAGAACCACTTGGGTGGGACGCAGCACCTGAGTGGTGCGGTAGGGACCGGGAGAGACGGCGTTGTAGACATCTTCTCCCAGGCATTCGTTGTAGCCGTAGCCGGCAAAACGAGTGGTGTAGCTTTGGGTGTAGCCAGAGGCCTCGGGGCACTGGTAGAGCTTGTTATCCGCCCCGCTCTCCCCTGTGCCCTCCCCTCCCAGCCCCAGGGCAAGATATCCTGGCTTGGTCATCTGCCAGAATTCGTCATATCCCGCATCCCATCCCCCGTCGTAGCGCACCAGGGGACAAAAATAGTCGTCGTTCCCCATGGCATAGAGGAGATGATAGAGTCCAAGTTGTCGTAAGTTATTCAAGCAAGCCACCTTGCGTGCCCGTCCCCTGGCCTTGGAGAGGGCGGGCAGAAGCATGGCCGCCAGAATGGCGATGATGGCGATGACCACCAGAAGCTCGATGAGGGTGAATGAGCAGAGATGGACCTTCGGCTGGCGCCGAGCCCGAAAATGCTGACAAAGCATGGATGACAACTCCTTCCTGCGTGACGTGCACAGGGGATAGCCCCCCCAAAAAAATGTCCGGGAGACGGGGGAACAAGATCGGAACAAAACTCCCTGCAGACAGGAAGGAACGGAAACGGAGAAGGGAGAGGCACCTCCCCCCTGTCCATGGGTTCCCTGTGTCCAAGGAATCTGTTCTGCTCCACCGGGATCCGACTATAACGGTTGCACGACAGCCACGGATTTTCACCGAGATTCACCGGCAATGCTCCATCGCTTCCCCAAGAGGACAAATCCTGCCACCAGAGGAAAGAACGGGACACGAAGATACTATATACTCAATCCCTAGATGCACTAGAAATCTAGAAATCTAGAAATCTAGAAATCCTAGAGAATCTAGGAGTTACTTCCAAAAGATAGACCGCTCTTCCGTGATCTCCGTGCGACGTTTCCGTGTCCTCCGTGTTTGATCTTCGTGCTCTCCGCGGCCCGGCTTGCCGGGCGTTTCCGTGTCCTCCGTGTTTGATCTTCGTGCTCTCCGCGCGCCG
>JAEDMH010000171.1 GCA_016303095.1 Lentisphaeria bacterium
GAACCCCCGGCACGGAGGGGGCGGTGAGTGCTACCCGCACGAACCGCCCGGGGTTCTTTTTGGGGATAGTCCTGGATCCTCTAGAACCTCTATCCCATCTATTCCTACCCCTCCGGGGGTAGTTTCTGGGTGGGGGGTCTCCAGCAGGCCAGGGTGCGTTGCGGGGTTACGGGAGCCAGGGGGGGGCATTCCCGGGTGCACTGTTCCTGGGCATAGGGGCAACGGGGATGGAAGGGGCATCCCCGAGGGGGATGGGAGGGGCTGGGGAGTTCTCCCTTCAGGAGGATCCGCTGGGAGCGGGAGGATTTTCCCGGCACGGGGATGGCGGAGACCAGAGCTTGGGCGTAGGGATGGAGGGGAGTCTGCAACACCTCCTGGGCGGGGCCCTCCTCCACCACCCGTCCCAGATACATCACCGCCACCCGTTGGGCCAGCAGGCGCACCACGCTCAAATCGTGGGAGATGAAGAGATAGGAGAGGCCTCGGCTTTTCTGCAGCTGGGCCAACAGCCGGATCACCTGGGCCTGGACGGAGACATCCAGGGCGGAGACCGGCTCGTCGCAGACGATGACCTTGGGTTCCAGGGAGATGGCCCGGGCAATGGAGAGCCTTTGGCGCTGTCCCCCGGAGAACTCGTGGGGATAGCGGAACATGGTTTCGGGCTCCAAGCCCACCTCCTTCATCAATCGTGCGGCGGCCTCCTGCCGACTTTCCCCGGGCAGATAGAGATGGTGGACTTGGAGTCCCTCCGTCACCAATTCCATGGCGCTCATCCTGGGATCCAAGGAGGAGAAGGGATCCTGGAAGATCATTTGGAGATTTCGTCGGATCTCCTTGCGTTCCCTGGCCGGGAGAGCATGGAGGGGTTTTCCTTGCCAGAGCACCTCTCCTGCGGTGGGGGGTTCCAGGCCCACCAGCGTGCGACCCAAGGTGGTTTTGCCGCAGCCCGACTCCCCCACCAGTCCCAGGGTTTCCCCGGCCCCCAGCTGCAGGGAGACCCCGTCCACGGCGTGGACGTGTCCGGTCACCCGTTGGAAGCCCCCCCGTCGGATGGGATACCAGACCCGGAGATTGGTGCAACTGAGGATGGGCGTCATCCGAAGAGCTCCTGGACGGACTTCCCGTAGTAATCGTAGAGATGGGGGAAATACATTTTCTCCCGTCCGTGGCAGTCAAAGAGCTGCAATCCCCGGAGGGCGGAGGAGGAGATATGCTCCAGGGACTTGTCGCAGGGGATATAGACGGATTGGGTCTGGGGTCTCATGGCCTGCATGAAGCACTGCTGGCTCATTTCATAATCCAGGTCATAGCCATTGCGCAGTCCCCGGACCAGGGTGACATCGCAGAATTGGGATTCCTGATCCAGGAGATCCACCATGAGATTATCGAAGAAGACCACCTCGTGGAAAGGGAGTTTATCCTTGACGGTCATGGCCTCCTCCTGTCCGTTGGCCCCACGGCGCCCGGGATTCTTCTCGGGATTGACGCCCACGGCCACAATGACCTTGTCGAACATCAGCTCCGCCTTTTGGAGAATGGCCAGATGTCCGATGTGGAAGGGATGGAAAGAGCCGGCATAGATGCCCACCCGGGGGCGTCGACGCTCCAGATATTCGATGAGGAAGCGCATATTGGGGCGGCATTCGGGGAAGCGTCGGCTGAAGCGGTCGAAGAATCCGCTTCTCCCCTTGCGATACTCCGCCATGTTCAGGGACTGGAATTCCCGGAAGATCTGGAACTCGTAGGCCAGCAGATCCACAGGGGAGCCATGGAGCAACACATGGCAGTCGCATTCATGGAACCTCCTGGCGCTTTCGCTGACGGGCTTCTGCCCTTTGGAGGAGAGAATCACCTGATGAATGGTCTGGACGGAAGAGGCAGGGAGTTCCCGTCCCATGGAGGGGCGGAGGAAATCGAAGACCTCGGCGGAAGCGGCCTCGTTTCTGGTGGCCTGGGGGTACCAGTGGACATCATGGAAGAGGGCGGCCAGGAGGAGTTCTCCGGTGGTGCGCCGAGAGAGTCCCAGGCGCCGGAGGCGTCGGCACACATCCAGGAGATGCTGGAGGGTGTGGAAATAGCGGTGGGGTTGGCAATAGGCCTGGAAGACCCGTTCCAGCCAGGGGGCGTCCCAATTCAGCCGGAAGGGATTGGCGGAAGCGAGGATTTCCCGGATTTCCCGACGTTGGGATTCCGGGTCTCCGGAATCCAGGAAGCGTGGGGTAGCCAGGGCTTGGGGGAAGAGATCTCCAGGCATGGGGAAGGGAAGAGCCGGCCGGGCGTTTCCGCCTCTCCTGAGGACAGGAGGGGAGCGGGGCTTCGTCCGGCCGTTGGGGATCAGGGAGGAGTGGCGCCTGGGTTTACAGCACCACGTATTTCGCCAGGAAGAGGATGGTCAGCACATACATCAGGGGGCTGATTTCCTTCCGGCGGGGGGAGAAGAAGTTCAGAACGGTCCAGGAGATCACGCCGGCGCAGATGCCCTCGGAGATGCTGTAGGCCAGGGGCATGACCAGGATGGTCAGATAGCAGGGGATGGAGTTCAGGTAGTCGTTGAACTCGATCTGGGTGACCCCGGAGAACATGTAGAAGCCCACGATGATCAGGGCGGGGGCGGTGGCGAAGCCGGGGATGGCCAGGAAGATGGGGGCGAAGAGGATGGAAATCAGGAAGAGGAAGGCGGTGGTGAGGGCCGTGGTCCCCGTGCGGCCTCCGGCGCTCACGCCGGCGGCGGATTCCACGTAGGTGGTCACCGTGGAGGTGCCCAGGATGGCGCCCAAGGAAGTGGCCAGAGAGTCGGAGAGAAGAGCGCCCTTGATCCGGGGCAGCTTGCCCTCTTTGTCCAGCATGCCCGCCTTGTTGGAGACCCCGATGAGGGTGCCCATGGTGTCAAAGATATCCACGAACATGAAGGCGAAGACCACCACCACGAAATTGAGGGACAGAAGAAGCCCCTTTCCGGTGGTGACCGCATCGCCCTGGCGGAGGGTCCATTGAGAGGCGTCGAAGCAAGATCCAAAGAGGCCCACGAACTCCTTGAAGGACTGGGTGAAGGTGCCGAAGGTGAGTTTGGGGATCAGGCTGTAGCAGCCCAGTTCCGGGTTGATCTGATAGAGTCCCGTGAGCTGGGCGAGGATGCCCAGGATCCAGGTGACGAGGATCCCCAGGAGGATGGCGCCCCGGAGATTTTTGTGGAGCATCCAGGCGGTGATGATGGTGCCGACGATGGCGAGGACGGCGCTGATGCCGTGGTTGTTCATGTTGTCGGAGGAGAAGTGCTGGAGGGAGAGCAGGGTGGCGGGATTGTCCACGATGATCTTGGCGCTCTGGAGCGCGATGAAGGCGATGAAGAGGCCGATGCCCACGCTAATGGCGGATTTCAGGGAGAGGGGGATGCAGTTGAAGATGCTTTCCCGGACCTTGGTGAGGGAGAGGAGCAGGAAGATCAAGCCCTCCACGAAGACAGCCAGCAAGGCGATTTGGTAGGAGTATCCCATGCCCAGCACCACGGTGTAGGCGAAGTAGGCATTGAGTCCCATTCCCGGGGCCAACGCGAAGGGATAGTTGGAGAAGAAGGCCATGAAGCAGGTGCCTACGAAGGAGGCCAGAGCGGTGGCGATGAAGACGCCTCCCTGGGGCATGCCGGTGGCGCCCAGGATGTTGGGATTCACCGCCAGGATGTAGGCCATGGCCAGGAAGGTGGTCAGACCCGCCAGCATCTCACGGGCGACAGTTTTCTGGGAATCTTGGGAGCAAGAACAACTTTGCATGGATTTCCTTGGGTTGAGGA
>JAEDMH010000036.1 GCA_016303095.1 Lentisphaeria bacterium
GGCTCCTTTCGAGTATAGACGGGGGCGTCTTTGGGGACGTATCCGTGGTCGGAGCCCTGGTACCAGTGGATGGTTTTGGGGCAGGTGAGTCGGTTATAGAAGATGGCGACGCCGGAGGGGGGGCAGATGTAGTCTCCCAGTCCTGCCCTGGGGATTTCCACGGGGCATTGGATGCGGTGGGCCATGTGGATGGTGTCGTAGTATTCCAGACCTGGGGCGTAGGGGATTCTCCAGGAGCCGAAGGCGCGTCCGAAGCGGGACTGTCCGGCGGCGTCGCAGTGCCAGGGGATGGAGGGTCTGGCGAGGGTCACATCGGGATCCAGGGCGGCGGCCCAGATGGTTTGGAGTCCGCCTTGGCTTCCCCCCTCGGCCACCAGATCGGTTCCGTTCCATTCGGGGAGGCTCTTGAGATATTCCAGCGCCCGGAGGAGGCGGAGGACCATGCCGTGGAAGTAGGCGGTGTCAGGGGAGGCGTTTTCCTGGGGATCGAAGGCGTAGGTGTAGCGGTCCGAGCGGATCTTGTTTCCAAACTCTTCGTAGTAGGCATCGGATTGGAGGAGGTCGGCGCCGTGGGCGTTCACCTGGAAGGCGATGCGTTCGGTGTCCCAGAATTCCGGGGGGTGCTGGAAGAGATTGGCGTCGTATGCGTATCCGTGGAAGTAGGCGACGGCGGGGAGCTTGGTTTCCTGGGCCATGTCGGGGATGGAGAGGAATCCGGTGGCGGGGCGTCCTCCGGGGCAATCCAGGGAGACGGCGTAGATGGAGAGCTTTTTTGCCTCGTCTCGCTTCACCAAGGTGCGGGTGGCCTTTAGGGGAACCTCCTTCAGGAGGGCCTTCTGAGCTTCCCAATAGGCGTCGAAATCCTCGGGCGCCGGCACGCCTTGGAGAGACTCGGGATGGACGGCGGCTCCGCAGTTGGCGTAGACATCCCGTCCATTCTTCTGGAGGAGCCGCTGGCCCTGTCCATCGGTGACGACGAAGTAGACCCAGACGAATCCCTGGTTGTTGAGGGAGGTGGTGTAGGTGATGGGGTGGGCGGTTTGCCAGGGGGCGCTTCCCTCTTCCTGGATGCCGTCATCTCCCCGTCGCACCCAATGGACAGTGCTTCCCGGGGGCAATTGGGGGTTGTAGGGGCCGAAGGTCACCGTGAAGGTGATGGGTTCCCCCGCCTCATAGGTGAGGGGATCCTTGTCGGTAATGGCGTTGAAGTAGGGGAGAGCCTCCTGGAGGGCGTCGCCCCATAGGGCGGCCGTGGCCAGGCAGAAACAGAGAAGGAGGGCGCGTTTGCACATGGGGAAAGGGAGAGGGAGAGGAAGAGAGGGGCATTCTTGGGAGAGTCCGAGAATGCCCTTGGGAGTGGGTCGGGGTTATTCGGTGATCTTCAGCAGGAGGGCCTGTCCGGGGGCGAGCCAGACGTTTTCCCCGGCGAAGCGGGAGAGGGTGTCCTTGCGGAATTGGCTGACCACCTGGATGTCGGCGGGGGTTCCGTTGCGCCATTGGAGATCGGCGATGGAGGTGGAGCGCTCCAGATTTTTGTTGAGCACCATCACATAGATCTCCCCATTCTCCCGATCCCGGAATTCGCCCACGGCGATGTCCTGGTTGTCCGCGGCGGGGGCGGCGATCAGACTGGTTTCCTCGGGAGCGTCTTCCCGGGGCAGGCGTTCCCGGCCGTTGGGCACGAAATGGTAGACCTTGGTGGACTCCAGGCGATTCAGGGTTTTGGCGATGCACTTTACGGTGTTGTTGACGAAGCGCATGGCGTACCAGGTTTCCGTGCGGTTGCCCCAGGGGTCGATGGGGGCGTGGCGATAGCTGGCCACGGAGGGGGTGTAGTAGGTGAAGTAGAGGATGCCTTTGGCGCCGTAGAGGAGGGCGCTGTAGACCTGGAAGAAGAGGTCGTTTTCCGAGGGGATGCGGTAGGGCATATGGCCCACGGAGAGGAGGCAGACATCCAGGGGGATGCCATGGGCCAGGGTGACTTCCCGGGCTTCCGCCAGCTGTTGCCAAGTGCCGCGGCGGATGGGATCGTTTCCCTCGAAGAGGGTGTAGTAGTCATAGCCCAGGTGGGCAGGCTGCAATTCCTGGATGAAGCGCTCGGCGTATTCTTTCCAGTCGGCGGCGCCCAGCTGCTTCGGGGTGGCGTAGTTGGGGAAGAGATTGATGTAGGCGTCCTTTCCGGGACGGGCCTTCTTCACCTCGTCGGCCATGATGGCCAGGTTCCGGAAGCGGGAGGTGGAGGGCTCGTCCTGGATGAAATATCCGCAGAGGGCGGGATGATCCTGGAAGAAGTCCACCGTGGCGCGAATGCCCTTCCGCAGCTCTTCCTCCGGGGCTTCGTCATCCCAGAAGTATTGGTTGGGCACCTGGTGGAAGCCCCAGGCCACCATGCCGGCCTTCTGGATGCAGTCCAACTGCTCCACGGTGCTGGCGAAGCCGGCCACGGTGATGCCGGCCTCCGCCATGTCGTCCGCCTGTTTCTGGTCGAAGAAGTAGGGGAGACCACCCCAGGCGGTGATGGGGAAGTAGTCTGGATCTCCGGGCTTGGGGGAGGGGAGGACCTGGCTCATGAGGAGGGTTTGGAGAGTGAGGAGTGTGGCGAGGGTGAGGAGGAGAGAGTGTCGCTTCATCGTAGTGTAGGGGGTTTCTGCTGGATTTTGGGTCAGAACATTTCCAGGACCATGGTTTCGGCGAAGTCAAGGGGAAGAGAGAAGGAGGTGACGGGAGTGGGCGTGAGGAGTTTCCCGGAACCCACTTCCCGGAGGGAGACGGGCTGGGGGAAGTCCAATTGCACTTCCGGCGGGGTGTCCTTGGTGGCGTGAAGGACCAGGTGGGTGCCGTCGGTGTAGAAGACCACATTGTCCCGGGTGTAGATATGTTCCCCTGCGGCATAGAGGAGAAGGTGAACCAGTTCCCGGGGCACCTCGGGGGAGGCGCAGAAGAAGGTCTTATCCCGTTGCAGGAGAGCGGGGGTCTGGTCGTCCGCCCAGCGGGCCAGGATGATGTCATCCGGCTGGGGGGCGAGGGAGAAGTTCTGGCTGGCGGGGGTGCGGGGCGTCCAGGAGGCGGGGAGTCCCAGGGTTCTCCCGGATTCTGTGGCCTGGATGGCCACGGGGGCGTTCCCTTTCTTGGGGGTCAGGACGAAGCCGGTGAGTTCCCGGGAGTTTTCCAGGGAGTAGCCCTCCTCCGGGTCCATGAGGCCGGGGGCATGGCACCAAAGGACCGTCTTTCCCTGGAGCCGCTCCTTCAGAGTCTGGCGCTCCTGGCGGGTCAGGACCCAGGCGTTCCCCAGGATCAGGACGGGAGTTTCCACTCCATTGGCCAGCAGATCCTCCAGGTAGTACATCCCTCCTGCCGCCCCGCAGCGGGAGAGGGTGCCTCGAATAAGTTCGTAGGCGGGGAAGGTGAAGTTCCGTGCATCCTTGGTGTAGATGGCTGAACGCTCCGAGGAAGTGGCCGCCACAACGGGCACGTAGGGGACGGGATTCTGGAGCTTCTGCTCCTCCATCCCCTGGAGATCCTCCATGACAGTCCATAGATTGGGATCCTCGAACCAGCCCAGCAGAGGCAGATCCATCCACCAGCATCCCAGGTTGCGGACAATCTCCTGGGCCGTGTTCCGCAGAAGCACGTTTCGCGTGTCCCAGGGAGTGGGGATGTGGCGCTCCAGCCCTCCCAGATTGCCCCGGGCGGCCAGATAGGTCCGGCTGTCATCCTCGTAGAACCAGAGCTTCCCGGCCCGGAGAATGGATTCCGCCGGGGTCATGGAGAGTCCGGCCTCTCCCTCCCAGCGATCGGTGTAGTCAATGGGGGAGCAAAGAATGTCGATGTCGGGGGAGGCGAGGAGGCGCTGGTTGTCCAGATGCCCGCAGGCGCTCATGCGCTGCATCCGTCCGAAGGCGTTGATGTAGCCATAGAAGAAGAGGACCAGCTTTTTCTCCTGGGTGACTTCCCGGACCCGCCGGGCCACCTGGAGGATGGCGTCGGTCATGGCCTGTTGGAGGAAGAGATTGTGGTCGACGACCTTGGGATAGGCCAGGGGGTCCAGGACGGCGGTTCTGGGCTGGGCCGCTTTCCGCTCCGCCGGGGTGGGGGGCAGGGCGGTCTCCCGGGTGACGGCCTCCTCTCCCCAGGCCTCCTGAAGCGCCTGATCCGAGGGATACTTCTGGGCAAGCCAACGGCGGAAGCCCTGGATTTCCGCCGGGGAATATCCGTGGAAATCCTCCTTCCAGCTGTCCCGGTAGAACCACTCCTGGGTTTCCTGGGCGCAGGGATGATAGCCGGCAATGCGCTCTCCGTATTTCTCCTCCAGGTGCCGGATGGTGCCCTCCAGCATGGCGAGAGCCTCCTGGAGCCACTTCTGGCTGCTGACGCTTTCATGGCGCCCATGGGAGATGCCGGAGTTGGGATCCCACTGCATCAACTCGTCGGGGTTTTGGTTCTTCCACCATTCGGGAGGATAGAGCATCAGCCGGGGGATCACATAGGCCTGGGGGTTGGCGTAGAGGATCTGGTCCATGGCGGAATCCAGGGCGGAGAAATCCTGGGCGAGGGGCGGCTGGGGCCAGGGCACCTCCAGAATGGTGGTGACAAAGTCCACTCCGGCCTGGTGAGCCATGCGGATTTGGCGGGAGAAGACGTTGTCTCCCTCGGGGATGTCGGCGAAGGCGGCGCGGTAGGCGATGGGATGGGGGATGTAGAATCCCGGAGAGAGAAACCCTTTCTCCCAGGAACTCCAGACCCGGAAGCGGATCACGTAGCGCACCCCGTGTTCCAGCTTGGCCTTGATGCCTCTCAGATAGAGGTGGGGATCCTTGCCGGAGAAGGCCTTGCCTGCCTGGGAGGTGAAGGTGATGGAGAGGGCGGGATTGCCCGGCTCGTCAGGATAGTCTTCGATGGCGGCTAGAAAGGAGGTCTCCTGGGGATCCCGGGGCCAGATTTCCCAGGTGCGCCCCGGCAGGGAGAGAAATTGCCCCGGGGGGGCGTCGTCAAAGCTCTGTTTCGGGAAGAGGGGCTCTCCCGTGTCCTCTCGAACTACCTCAAAGTCGTCAAGATAGTATTTTCCAGGGGAGAGGGAGAAGCGGAAGTGGAAGGTGAGATCACATTCCTCCTCCACCACGGAAATTCGGCGGATCTCCATACGCTGATCGCCCTGCTGGAGGGGGAGGGGACTGCGCCCCCGCCCACCGTAGAACCACCGGGGACGCACCGCCACCCCGTCTTTCTCGATCCGGGGCACCCCATGGGTGGTGCGCACCCGAAATTCGGCGCTGGACAGGAGGAGGGGGGCGAGGAGGCTGGCCAGGAGGAGGGGAAGGTGTCTCATGGGGAAAAGCATTTTGAGGGAGGGAAGTTAAGGGGTCTGGCCGGGATGTTGCTCCAGCAGCCGGAGGAGTCGACTGTGCTTGGCATGGGCCAGACGGGGATCCTTGCTCCAGACGGCCAGGGAAGTGACCAGGGCATCCTCCACCTCCGCTTCCTTCCTGGCCTCCCGGAGCCACTCCTCGGCGTCGGCCTCCTGGACAGAAGGAGAACGCAGGAGTTGACGCAGCTGATCCAGGAGCATGGCATCCTCCACCCCGTCCCGCATGTATTTCAGGCGCAAACTGGGGAGAGGCCCCTTCTCTCCGGGATAGAGGAGGCGTCCATCTCCGTTGAAATTGCCGAAGGAGTTTCCATTCCAGGGGGCGGAGAGGACGGGGCCTCCCGTGACGGGAACGGGAATGGGGGCGTCCAGGGTGTAGCTGCCTCCCTCCCGCTGGATGGTGAGCCAGAGGGTGGAGGCGTAGTAAAGGAAGATATCCTGGTTGTCCACCTTCTTGGCCATGAAGCCCATGAGGAGCCTGGGGGCCATGCCGGGGTATTCCAGGAGGAGATTGGCGAAGGGGAGGAAGGGGCTGCAGGCCACGTAGTAGCCCACCTTCTTTCCCCGTGCCCGGGCGGCCTGGACGTTTTCCAGGTTCCCGTGGAAGATCCGGGTGCCGGGGATCCAGCCATCCACCAGGTCGTCCAGTCCGCTTTTCACGCCGAAGGTATTGTCGTAGATGGTGGTGTAGATGGGGATTCCGGGAAGGGCCTGGCGGACCTTCTGGAGGGTTTCCCGGATCATGGGGTATTGTTCGGCGGGAGCCTCGTCAAAGCAGTAGATGTAGGCCTTGTCCAAGATGCCGGCCTCCTGGTAGGTCTGATAGGCCTCCCGGAACTGCTGGAGCCTTTCCGGGGAGAGGGCGGTGTTGAAGTAACCCAGATTGAAGTGTTTGGCTCCGTGGTTCAGGGCATAGAGATTTTCCTCCAAGGCTCTGTCTTTGTCGGGTCTGGAGTAGATTTCATCGGGCTGGAGGTGGTGGAGGAGAAGCAGGTCCATGATGGCGTGCTTGTACGCCCAGTATTCCGGGGTGCCATAGGGAATGTGGGCGGGTCCGCCATAGCTGATGGGGGTGAAGTAGGGGGCGCCGGGTTCCAGAGCGACATCCCGCACCAGGAGGGAGAAGGGAAGGATTTGGCGTTCGCCGTCGAAGGTCACCGCCACTTCGCCCTGGTAGAGGCCGGGCTTTTGGTCCTGGGGCACCTGGACATCCAGCCACCAGCTTTGGTAGATCCCCTCTTCTAGGGAGAAGGAGGCGTGGAGTTCCTCCAGGATGGGGTCGGGCCACAGCCCGGTGTGCTCCACTTCGTAGTGGGGTTTGGGGCAGTCCACGTATCCCACGGGGGAGAGGCGGAGGGCTTCCAGGGGGAAGGGGGTGCCGTCTTCCTGGACGGGTGCCTTTTCCAGGGTGGCCTGGACGGCTTGGAGGGGGCGGAGCGTCAGGCCCACCAGCTGGGCGGATTCTCCCTCGCCCCGGGCGGCCTCCAGGGTGTAGCTGGGGGTGGGAGGAGCCCGGAAGACGTAGGCCCCCCGGTGAATCTTCTCCTCGGGATAGCACCATAGCACGCCTAAGGCTTTGTCCCCTGCCTCTTTCTGGAAGATGCGCAGATCCAACTCGGACAGAAGCCGCTGGCATTGGTGCTGCAGCTCCCGGGAAAAGTGAACCGCCGACGGATTCTGGAGATACTCCTCAATTTGCTTCACGATGCGACGCAGACGCCCCGTAACCTCCTCGCTCAGGCGCTCTTGACGCCACAGAAGGGATTCCCGGAGACGAGTGGCTTCCTGAACCCCTTCCTGGCGAAGCTCCTGGGGGGATCGGGATTCTCCCGTGATGTCGCCCACGTAGATTTGGAAGGGCTTCTTGGGCTGCATGCCGAAGAAGTCCAGATGCACCACCCGGGAGAGGTCATAGTCCGCATTGAAGTCGTCCAGGGAGAGCACCAGGCGATGCCGTCCCGCGGAGAAGGCGAGGGAATACCAGGAGATGGGTCTGGCGTCTGCCTCGGTGCGGATTTCGATGCCCAGGGAGGTGCAGTCCTCGGGGAAGAAGAGTTCGATTTGGATGGACTGGAGATTGCGCCAATCTGCTTGTTCCGGGGGGATGAGGAGTTTGGCGGAGGGCCATACTTCGCTGGCGGAATAGGAGAAGTGGCCGGTGAGCCCCGGCTCGGCATTGGGCCAGGGGCGAATCTCCGCCGTCAAATCCCCTTTGGCCTCCGTGGTGGCCCAATCCGGCGCGGCCAGGGGCCTTTCATAGGAGAAGGAGTAGAGGGGGATGGTGGCGGCGGAGAGGCTTTCCGCCAACAGGAAGAGGGCCAGAATCCCCAGGAGGGCGCGAAATTGGGCGAGTTTCATGGCGTGGCTTGGGGGCTAGGGGTGGAGTCGGGCGTATTGGTCCAGCAGATTGGCCAGTCGCAGTTTCTTTTCCTGGATCAGCCGGGGGTCCCGGGTCCAATGGCTCATGTCTTGAATCAGGGAGGGTTCCACCTCCAGTTCCCGGGTGGCTTCCGTCACCCATTCCCGGGACATGCCCTGGGGATTTTCCAAGGCCTTCTCCAGAAGATCCATGTACATCCAATCCTCCATGCCGTCCCGGATGCTTTTCAGCCGGGTGGTGGGAATGGGGCCGTCCTGGGCGGGATAGAGGAGGCGTCCGTCTCCGCTGAAATTGCGGAAGGAGTTGGCCAGCCAGGGTTCCTGGAGGAGGGGGCCGCCGGTGACGGGGGTGGAAATGTTGGGGCCGGCCACATATCCCTTCTCCGTTTTTTCCCAGGTGCGCCAGAGGCAGCTGCCGTAGTAGAGGAAGCCGTCGGGGCGGTATTTCCTGGCCATGAATCCCATGAGGAGGCGATTGGCGGCGGCGGGGTGCTCCAGGAGGATGTTGGCGTAGGGCATGGTGGGGGTGCAGCAGACGTACCAGCATACCTTGTCTCCCCGTTCCCGGGCCTGGGCCACGTAGTCGGCGTTCAAGTCGTAGGAGACGGTAAGGGGAATCCAGCCGTCCACCAGGCCCTCCAGCTGGCTGACCCGGCCGAAGGTGTCGTCGTAGAGGGTGGTGTAGATGGGGAGTTCCGGGACGGCTTCCCGGACCTTCTGGAGGGCTTCCCGAATCATGGGGAAGAGTTCCATGGGGGATTCGTCGAAGGCGTAGAGGTAGGCCCGGTCGGCGATGCCCCGTTCTTTGCATTCCTGATAGCGTTGCTTCAGGGTGTCCAGGAACTGTGGGGTTGGGGGTTCATTGAGGAATCCCATGTTGAAGAAGCCGGCCCCTTGTTCCAGGAGCCATTGGGAATCCTCCACCATGTCGGGACGATCCACGCCCCGGTAGATTTGATCGGGCTGAAGGCGATGGCGAATCAGCAGCTTGGCGATGGCCCGCCAATATTCCTTCCGGGCCGCCGGGTCTGCGGGATAGTTGTCCATCAGGCCGAACTGCACGGGGGAGAAATAGGGGACGCCGGGGGGCAGGGAGAAGTCATGAACCCGGATGGCGAAGGGGAGGGAATTCCGGGTGCCGTCCTCCCGGACGAAGGCCACGGTTCCTTTGTAGAGGCCGGGCTTTTGATCCTGGGGCACTTGGACATCCAGGAACCAGCTTTGGTAGGTCTCCGCCTCCAGGGGAATGGGGGTCTGGAGATATTCCAAGATGGGGTCGGGCCAGTAGCCCACATGGTCCACTTTGTAGGCGGGATCCCGGCTCTCCACATATCCCACGGGAGCCAGGGTCAGGGCCTCCCGGGGAATGGAGGTGCCATCTTCCAGGACGGGAAGGGTTTCCAGCTCCGCCCGGATGCCGGGCACGGGGGCCAGGGCGAAGGCCACCAGCTGGGCGGATTCTCCCTCTCCCCGGGCGGCTTCCAGGGTGTATTCCGGGGTGTAGTCTCCCAGGAAGAGGTGGTTTTTCCGGAGAACCTTCTCCTCGGGCATGCACCAGAGGAAGGCTACGCCGGCGGGCAGGGCGGCCCGCCGGAAGTAGAGGGCGTCCAACCGGGGGAGGATTTTCTTGCACTCTTCCTGAAAGCGCTGGGCTTGCTTGGGGTCGGGCGTGGCCGGAAGAAATTTCTCCATGGCCTGGAGGTTGGCGGCGTAGGAGGGAAGCTGGTGGTTCAGCAGGGCGGAGCGCCGGGCAAAGGCTTCCCGCCATTGCTTCACGAGGGCCGCATCCTCCTCGGCATCCCGTTCCTCCAGACGAATCTCGCCCACGTAAATGGAATACTCCTGGGCAACGTCTCCCGTGAAAAAGTCCACATGCTTCATCTGACTCAGGTCAAAGCCTTCCATGTGCTCCAGGGGAAGGCGGAGGGTGTTGCGTCCCTGGTGGCATTCGGTGAGACGCTGGAGGACGAAGGAGAAACGCCGGGGATAGTCTGGAATGGTGGCCACTTCAATGCCCACCCGCTTGGGGATCTCGCAATACAATTCAATGACCAGGGTCTTCCCCTTGGTCCAGTCCCGTTTCTCCTCCGGAATCTGGAATTTGGCGGAGGGCCAGCCCCCGGAGGAGACGGGATAGGTGATCTTCACCGCAAGGCCGGATCCTCCGTCCGGCCAGGGCTCCAACGCCATCTTCACCGGCCCTCCTCCTAGCTTCCAATCCTCTTCAGGGGCACGCTGGGCAGAGGGGACGGTGAGGGAAATTTCCTTGGCCGCCAGGCTCAAAGAGAGAAGGAGAGACAGGGAGAGGAGAAGGGAACGCATGGCGTGAGTTCGGGAAATGAGGGGATGGGGAAAGGGGCGCAGGAAAAGGCGCCCCTGGGGGAACAAAATGGCCGGAGGCTAGGGATTCTTCTGGACGTATTGATCCAGGAGGGCGGCCAGGCGGAGTTTCTTCGCTTGGACCAGGACAGGATTGGTGGTCCAGGTGGTCAGGTCTTTCACCAGGGTGTCCTCCACCTGGAGTTCCTGGGCGGCGGCGGCGCGCCAGCTCTCATCCATGGCCTGGGCGTTGTCCAACGCCTTGGCGAGCAACTCCAGATACATCCAGTCCTCCGCGCCGTCCCGGATGCTTTTGATGCGGGTGGTGGGGATGGGGCCGTCGGCGGCGGGATAGAGGAGGCGTCCGTCTCCGGGGAAATTCTGGAAGGCTTCTCCAATCCAGGGATATTCCAGGAGAGGGCCGCCTGCGATGGGGGTGTCGATCATGCCCTTGAAGACATAGGTTCCCTCGCTGTTCTTCTCGTAGATGCGCCAGACGCTGGTCTGGTAGTAGAGGAAGCATTCCGCCCCGTATTTCTTCTTCATGAAGCCCATGAGAAGGCGGTTGGCGGTGGCGGGATGTTCCAGGAGGAAGTTGGCGTAGGGCATGGTGGGGGTGCAGCAGACGTACCAGCCCACCTTTTCTCCCCGGGCCCGAGCCAAGGCGGCGTTGTCTTTGTTGCGGCCGTAGGAGACGGTGAGGGGGATCCAGGCGTCGATCACCTCGTCCAGCCCGTTGTCTCGTCCGAAGGTGCCGTCGTAGAGGGTGGTGTAGGTGGGGACGCCGGGGGCGGCCTGGCGGACTTTCCGGAGGGAATCCAGGATCATGGGGAACATGTCGGCGGGCTTTTCATCGTAGCAGTAGATGTAGGCTTTGTCCGCGATGCCGGCCTCCTGGCACTTCTGGTAGGCGTCGCGCACCTGTTCCAGGAGGGCGTCGTCCACCTCCGTGTTGATGAAGCCCAGGTTGAAACAGGGGGAGCCATGGGCCAGGAGCCACTGGGCGTGGGGCACCAGGTCGGCCCGATCCGGCCCGTAGTAGATTTCATCGGGCTGGAGGCGATGGGCGATGAGCATGGAGGCCAGGGCCTGCCAGTACTTTTCCCGGGCCTCCGCTCCCTGGGGGAAGGCGGGGGGCACGATGAATTGGACGGGAGAGAAGTAGGGGACGCCCTGGGCCAGGGTGAAGTCGTGAACCCGGATGGCGAAGGGGAGGCTCTGCTGTCCCCCGTTGTCATAGGTGATCTTCACGGAACCCTGGTAGAGGCCGGGCTTTTGGTCCTGGGGCACTTGCACGTCCAGCCACCAGCTCTGATAGTGTTTGGCCTCCATGGGAATGGGGGTCTGGAGATATTCCAGGATGGGATCCGGCCAGTAGCCGACGTAGTCCGTCTTGTAAGCGGGGTTGGAGGTTTTCACATAGCCCACGGGAGCCAGGGTGAGGGCTTCCGCCGGGATGGCCGTGCCATCCTCTTGCGCCGGCAGGGTCTCCAGGGTCACCTGGACATTTGGGAGGGAGTTCAGGGCAAAGGCCACTAGCTGGGTGGATTCTCCCTCTCCCCGGGCGGCCTCCATGGTGTAGTGGTCGGTGTAGGGGGCCAGGAAGGCATAGCGATCCCGGAGCACCTTTTCCTCGGGGTAGCACCAGCGGAGGGCCAGGCCATTGTTCTCCCGGGCCAGGTGCTGGAAGAATTGGCGATCCAGCCGGGGCAGGATTTTCTTGCTCTCTTCCTGGAACTGGAGGGCCTGCTCCAGTTCCGGGACTTCCGGCAGGCTGTCCGCCAGGGCCTGGAACTCCTCGGCGAAGCGGGGAAGCTTGCCCTGGTAGGCTTCCTTCCGCCAGCGGAGGGCCTCCCGGCACTCCGCGGCAATCCGACGGCTTTGGGCGGCCTCTTCCTCGGGATCAATCATCTCCAGAGAGATGTCTCCCACGTAGACAGAGTAGGTGGTCTGAGGATGGGAGCAGAAGACGTCGATGTACTTCATGTTGCTGATGTCGAAGCCGTTGAGCTCTCCCAGATCAATCTGGATCTTGTGCCGCCCCGGGGAAAACTGGAGACTTCCCGTGCCCAGGCTTTTGGTGGCGGAGTCGGCATAGGTGGACACCACCAGGCCCACCCGGCAGGCCGCATCACAGAAGATCTCCAGATTCAGGGTCTTGCCCTTCCGCCAGTCCCGCAAATGCTCCGGCAGCCAATATTTCCCGGAGGGCCACCCTTTGGCCCCCCCCCGATAGGTGAATTTCACCGTCAGGCCCGATTCTCCGTTGGGCCAGGGAACCTGGGCCATGGTCACATCCTCCGTGATCCGCCAGTCCGCCTCCGGGGGACGGCTGGCGACGCTCTCGTACAACAGAAGATCGGCGGCCAGGAGGGGCAGGGCGCAAAGGCTGAGCAACAGAAACAGGGATTTTTTCATTGGGTGGTCAAAGAGGGGGGAGGGAGCGGGCAAGGGAGACAATGTAGCGTTTCAATGGGGCGGCCGCCAGAGAGTCGCCCGCCCATGGCAGGCGCCATGGGGGAAGGAGGGCAAAAGGCGGCCATGGGGGGTTATTGTGGCCGGATTTCCCAGCGTTTTTCCAGGGTGCGCAGGGTTTTCTCCACCGTGGGGAAGTCGCGATAGAGGAATCCCCGGTGGGGGAGGAGGGGGAAGCGTTCCAGGGCCTGGGCGATCTCCTTGCGCTTGAGCAGAGTGCGCTCCACCCCCAGCACCAAGGGGGATTCGGGGTGTTGGGAGAGCCATTCCAGGCGTTGGGGGAGTTCCCGGCAGTGCCAGCGGTGGAAGAGTTCCAGGAAGAGGAGTTGGGGGGTGCCTTTTCGTTGGAAGATGAAATCCGGGAAGAGGAAACGCGCCTCTTCTCCCTGAAGGGGGAGATACTCCTCCCGCAGTTCCCAGGGACCCTCCTGGGTTCGGAGGGCGTCCTGGAAGAGCCGCACCTCCTCGGGAAGGCATCCCGCAAAGTGGTGGTAGGGGCACTTCAGGCCGGAGGTCTGATCCAGCTCCAGGAGGGCCTCCTGGCCACGCCAGGGAAGGCGGACGGAAATGCGCCACTCCGGCATGGTGCAGAGGGCGGGAAAGAAGAGCGCCAGCTGCAGGCCATAGCGCTTTCCCTGCTCCAGGATGGCGGCGGGGCCGTCCACAGAAAGGGAGAGCCGGGTGGGATCTCCTTCCCCAGGATGAATTTCCGCCAGCAGCCGGAAGAAGCGGAGATATTGGCAGAGACGGCGCAACTGGGGGGCGTTCTGGGCCCGGAGGGTGATTTTCAAGGAACGGCATCCCAGAAGAAGGGCCTGGATGACTCCCGTGTTGTAGCGATCCACCAACGCCTGGGGAGCGGGGGCCTCGAAGCTTTGGAGGATCTGGTTTTCCGGCAGGTCGCCGTAGAGCTGTCCGTTGGCGGCCAGGGGATTCTGGGGATGGAGGGCCTGGAGACAGCGGCCCCATTCCTCCAGGGAGGGGAGGGGCTGGTCTCCTGCCAGCCATTGGGCGGAGGTTTTCAGGAGGGGGAGGCGCAGGGCGGGATAGTCCGCTTCGGTGGGAAGGGCGTAATGACAACGCTCCTCCAGGAGCTTTCGGAGGGCGGCGAAGAGCCTGGGATCCCCCATTTCCTCCTGAACGGGCTTCAGAAGCTCCTCCAATTCGCCAGCGGTCATGCCCTGCTGCTGGGCATCCTGATAGAGGGCGATGAGCCGCTCTCCCCATTCCACGGCCTCGGGCGGGGCAAAGCGGGGATACAGGCGCCCCTTTCGGCAGAGGGCATGAATGAGGGCAGGAGTCAGCATGGGGCGGCAGGCTTTCCGTAGGCGGGATGCATTCGGCGCCGCTCCGCCGTGTAGGTCTCCCCCGTGTCCTGGGTGACCAACTCGTAGAGAAGGGCGGTCTTGCCCGGGGAAGGACGGAGAATGCGCCCCAGACGCTGCACATGCTCTCGCACGGAGCCGGAGCCGGAGACGACGATGCCCACGTTGGCGGCGGGAACATCCACCCCCTCGTTTAGCACCCGGCTGGTGACGATGGCGGGGAAGTCTCCCCGGCGGAAGCCCTCCAGGAAGTCCATGCGTTCCTGGGTGCGGGTGTGGTGGGTGATGACGGGGAGGGTGAAGAGGTTGCCCAACTGGTAGGCGGTGGCGTTGTCTGCGGTGAAGAGGATGGTGCGGTCGTGGCGATGGGCCGTCAGAAGTTGGTGGACCGTGGAGAATTTTTCCTGGGGGGAGCGGGCGATGCGGCGTTGGGTCAGATAGGCCTGGAGGGCCTGGCGCCCCCCTGGCAGCCGGCTGCAGGCCCGGAGAAAATTCCCCCAGCCCCGGGGGGAGCCTAGGGAAATCTCGTTTTCCCGGAGAAAGTCCACGTAGATTTCCCGGGCCTGACGGTAGAGGCGCTCCTCCTCCGGGGTCAGGTGAATGGGGAGGGTGAGGGTTTCATAGGGGGCCAGAACGGTTTCCCCAGGCAAATCGGTGATTTCCTTCCGGTAGCAGATGGGGCCTAGGAGCTGGGGATAGTCCTGGTGGAGTCCGTCGGGACGTTCCGGGGTGGCGGTGAGTCCCAGGCGGAAGGGAGCCAGGCAGCATCGGGCCAGCTGGGAATAGGCAGGGCCGGGAAGATGATGGCATTCGTCCACCACCAGGGTGCCGAAACGGTTTCCCCAATGCTCCATGACCAGCAAGGCGGAATCGTAGGTGGAGACGGTGATGGCCTGCAAGTCATGGCTCCCTCCTCCCAAGGTGCCCACAGGACAGGCAAAGGCACTGCGCAGCTGGAGGGCCCATTGGGCGAGAAGATCCAGGGTGGGCACCACCACCAGGGTGGAACGACAGGCGGTCCCTATGGCCATCTGGGCCAAAAAGGATTTTCCCGTGCCCGTGGGAAGAACCACCACCCCCCGGAATTCCTGGCGCCTCCAGGCCTCCAAAGCCTCCTGCTGATAGAATCGGGGGGTGCGGGAGAGGGGGGCGGGGGAGTCTAAACGCTGATAGTTTCGGGCCTGATCCTCGTAGGGCACCCCCTCCCGGTGAAGGCGCAACAGGATCGGGGGGTACGCGGAGGCGTTGGCCCGGTAGGCCTGAACCCGGGCGTCGTAGCGGCAGAACTCCTCTAGCCTGGCGGGCAGGGGGGCGCGGGGAGGGAGGGTGTCCTCTCTCACCAGGAGGGTTCCGTCTTGGAAGCGGAGGCGCAGCACGGGGACAGGGGCGGAGTCAGGCGGGAATGGTGACGTCGGATTCCAGGAGTTTGAAGATCCGGGCGAGGGAGTGGATGAAGCCCAGGAGCATGGTCTGGCCCTCGTCCTTCCGTCCCTCCCGGAAGGCCTCCATGATGGACACGGTCTTCTCCGCATGCTCCAGAAGACCGATGGCCGCCAGCATGCCCTTCAGGCGGTGGAGGAGAGCCAGGGTCTCCTGGGCATTGCCCTGCTGGGCGTAGCTGCCCAGATTGTCCAGGAGCGGACGCCAGTCGGTCAGAGTCTGGGCCAGGAGCATCTTGATTTCTCCCAGGGAAAGCTGGTATTGCTCCCCCATGAAATTGTGCATGCGTCGGATGGTGGCCACTTCGGGGGATTCGGCGATTTCCTGCCGGTCGTCCCGCAGTTCCCGCTCCGGGGTGATGCCCAGGGCGTCGGCGATGCAGAGGAGGAGTTGATCCCGCTCGAAGGGTTTGGGGATGAAGCCGGTGGAGCCTGCCCCCAGGGCCTTCTCCACATCCTCCTGGTAGGCGGAGGCAGTGAGGGCCACGATGGCAGTGGTGGCGGTGT
This sequence comes from Lentisphaeria bacterium, assembly GCA_016303095.1. Taxonomy (GTDB): domain Bacteria; phylum Verrucomicrobiota; class Lentisphaeria; order Oligosphaerales; family Oligosphaeraceae; genus UBA1724. Next base: position 15,810 of record JAEDMH010000036.1, read on the forward strand.
CAGGCAGCTTTCGGATTTCCCGAATGGCGGTGTAGCCATCCATGATGGGCATCTGGATGTCCATGAAGATCAGGTCGAAATGCTGCTGACGGCACAGCTCCAGGGCCTCCCGCCCGTTTTCGGCGGTGCGGTAGGGCAGTCCCACGGACTGGCAGATGGTTTCCAGGAGGAAGAGATTGGTGAGGGTGTCGTCCACCAGGAGGACCCAGTGTTTTTTCAGTTCAGCCCGGGGGAGTTTGACGTGATAGAGATCGGAGAGATGGACCTGTTCCTCGGGCTTGGAAGGCTGGCAGCACAGGGTGAAGAGGAAGCAACTTCCCTCTCCGGGATTGCTCTTCACCTGGAGAGTGCCTCCCAGCAGCTCCACCAGGGCATGGGAGATGGTCAGCCCCAAGCCTGTGCCTCCATAGCGCCGGGCGATGGAGACCCCCCCCTGCTCGTAGGGGCGGAACAGGTGCTCCTGCTCGCTGTGGGTCATCCCTATCCCGGAATCCCGCACGGCGAAATGCACTTCCAAATCCCCATCGTCCCGTCCCGTCACCCGGATTTCCAGCACCACCTCGCCATGCTCCGTGAACTTCACTCCGTTCCCCAGAAGATTGTCCAGGATCTGGCGGAGGAGGGAGGGATCTGTGCGCAGGAGGAGAGGGCCCTCCCCGGGAAAATCCAGTTGAACCCGGAGGGATTTTCGCCGGGCGGCCTGGCGGGCCAGATCCACCCGTTCCTGGGCGAAGGTGCGCAGATCGAAGGTGACGGGGGAAGGGGCCAGTTTTCCAGCCCGCAACTTGGTGAAGTCCAGGATCTCGTTGATGACGTGGGTGAGGCCTTTGGCGCTGGCGTCGATGATGCGCAGATACTGGCGTTGCTGGTCGTTGAGTTGGGTCGCCTGGAGATTGGAGAGAAAGCCCAGCAGTCCGTTCATGGGAGTCCGGATCTCATGGGACATGGTGGCGAAGAAGCGCTCCCGGGATTGGGCTTCCTTCCGCACCCTCCGCAGCAATTCCTCCAGCCCCTGCACCAGGAAGGGATCCTCTCCGGGAGCCGGCTGCCGCGCACTGGAGGTGGCTCCCTCCAGTAACTGGTCGGTGGGCAGGGAGAGGTAGTTGCCCAGGGTGCGCCTCTGAAGCTCCCTCTGTTGCCACAGGGCATGGAGTCCCCAGGCCGCCGCCAAAAGGAGGGGAAGGGGCCAGAGGAGGGCCAGAAGCAGGGCGGCCCAGGGATTGCCCTGCAGGGTTTCCTGGAGCGGAAGCAGGCGTGCGTCGACCTTGGCGAAGAGCTGCTGGAGTTCGTCTAGGATCCGGGCATGATCCCGGGCCTCCGTGAGGGGCAGGAGCTTTTGATCCAGGTCCTGGTTGGCTTGGAGCAGTTCCTGCAGGGTGTCCTGGGGAAGGACAGGCTCCCAGCGGGAGAGCTCCTGGAGCCGCTCCGACTGCCGGTTTTGTTCCTCCTTTAGGCTCTCCCGCAATTGGGCCCTGCGATCGGTGCGCCCGTTGCGCTGGGCGTCCATGGCCATCTGGGCCAAGAACAATTCCCGCCGCCAGCCTTGCTGGAGGCCGGTCAAGGTCAGGGCCGCCTGATGTCGTTCCGCCGCCTTGGGAACACGCCACGCCGCAAGAAGAGCCAGCAGCAGAAGGTAGGCCAGAAGGCAGGCGAGCCGGAGGCGCACACTTCGGGAGAGGAGGAGAGGAGACATGGGGGGAAAGGAGGAAGGAACGGGAGGAGGAACGAAAACGGGCATCTCCCCAGGCGAATAAGCCGTTGGGGAAGTGCCCGCTTTGGTGGCTGGTATGGGATGGCGGCGCCCCTTTCTCGGCTTCTGCAGCCCGTCAAGGGAAGAAGAGGAGGAGGCGCCCAGATCCCGGGGCGAACCTGCTTCCTCCCCCGAATCCAAGGGGGGGGGAAAGCGGCTCTCCCCAAGGGCGAGAATACCCTAGAAGCACATGTTGATGAAGGGGAAGAAGGGGAGGGTGGACTTGGTGGCGATGTTAATGAGGCCGATCTGCACCCCTTCCAGGAACTCGGTGTAGTTCACCAAGCCCACTTCCAGTCCCCGGAACTCCAGGGAGGTGTTCACCAGGCCCAGCTGGATGCCGCTGGCCCGGCTGTTGGTGGAGTTCACCGCCCCCACGATGATGCCGCTGGAGGTGTCGGAGAGGTTGACCACGCCCAGCTGCAATCCAGAGAAGGAGCCGCTGTTGCTGTTGAAGAGGTTCATCTGGAAGGCGGCTACCCGGGCCTCCAAATCGGCGCCCTCTTCCCGGGTGATGGAGACCAGGCCCAGGTCGATGCCCGTGATCTGGCAGTTGCTGCCGTAGGGAAGGTTGAGCTTCAGGCCGGAAATGGTGATTTCCGGGGGAACCAACTGCAGCTTCGGAGACCAGATGCTCAGCTGAAGAGCGGTGTTGTCGAAGGCCGGCAGGCTGAGGACGGCGAAGAACAGAAGAACAAGGGTCAGGAGGGCTTTCTTCATGGTGGAAAAGGAGCCAGGGGGTTGCACGGAAAACAGAAAAGGAATAGGACAGTGTAGAAGCCCTCCACGAGGCCGCAATCGCCCCTGGATCTCCCGGGAAACAGGATATCGGGCCAAAGAAAGGGACTCCCTGAAAAAACGACACCCCTAAAATTAACCCCCTTTTCCTATTTTGCCCCCTGCCTAACGCCATTTTTAGGTGATCCCACGGCTTTTTGAAGAAAACACAGAGGACACAGAGAGGGTTAACAGGTCGGGCACGGAGTTTAAACACGGAGGGCACGGAGTTTAAACACGGAGGGCACGGAATCCCCGCTACGCGGGGCACGAAGACCACGGAGAGGGCAGAGCTTGCTGCGCATGCTCCGCCCTGGGTTCTTTTTGGGGGAAAGTCCTAGAATCTCTAGGATTTCTAGATTTCTAGCCCCTCTAGGGAATCCCCCCCGTTTTGCGGGGGGGATGGGGGGCAATCCTCCTGAACCCCGGCAGGGGTGGGAGGATCGCTAGACGGGGGTGAAGCGTTGCGAGAACCCCCGGAATCTTGGGCGCTGCCACGGAGGGCACGGAGTTTAAACACGGAGGGCACGGAATCCCCGCTACGCGGGGCACGAAGACCACGGAGAGGGCAGAGCTTGCTGCGCATGCTCCGCCCTGGGTTCTTTTTGGGGGAAAGTCCTAGAATCTCTAGATTTCTAGATCTCTAGCCCCTCTAGCCCCTCCAGATTTCCAGAGCCTTTTCTCGCCCTTTCTTGCTCCTCCATGTTCACGAGTGGGG
>JAEDMH010000172.1 GCA_016303095.1 Lentisphaeria bacterium
GGCACCTTTACGGCGACATCCACTGCCGCCTTGTGTTCCTCCATCTCCTGCTCCTGGCCGACCGGACGGGGAAGGTGTCCCTCCCCCAGAGGAAACTTGCGGAGGGCACTGGCATCACCCGCAAGGAACTCCGGGGAGCCCTGGCGAAGATGACGGACACCGGGGAGATCGATGTCATCCGGGGAGAGAACCCCATGGAGCCGGACACCTACATCATCCGGAAGTGGGTGGAATACCAAGGGAGAGAGGGAGATACGTGCGAAAGTTCAAAGGGCCCACGAAAGGGCCCACGAAAGGGCCCAGAAGAGGGCCTTGGAATGGAAGGACTTGGAGAAGAGGAGGGCCCTCAAAAAGGCCCGCAAAAGGGCCCATTTATAGGTACAAGAAGAGTACAAGAAGTACAAGACTCTAAAGAGTCTTGTCCTGTCTTCCGCGCGTGCGCGCGCGAGACAGGCGACAGGACAGGACAGGACATTCGGATAAGCCTTGCCCCGGAAAGCGGCGAAACTGCCGGCCCGGATGCGGTGTGCGTCTACCCCGCCGCCCCGGAGGAGATTTCCGCCATGGCGAAGGAGCTGGGCTACTGGATGAACCTGCCGGAGGCGGCCGAGTGGCTGCGGATGAACCAGGCCTACCAGTGGAGGGGGAGGGACGGGGAGCCCATCCGGACCTGGAAGAGGCTTCTGAGGGGATACCTGAGGAAGAACGCCTTCCCCCGGATGGAGGAGCTGGAAGAGGAGAAGAGGCGCCAGGAGGCGGAGAACGCCCGGAAACGGGCCATTCTCGAAGAAAAGAGGCGGGAACGGGAAGAGATGCGGAAAAGGGAGCCAAAGCTCGCCAGCGAGGCCGCGGCGGCCTTTCTGATGGGATCTCTGACTTTGCCGGAGGCCCTGGCATCCGCCGAGATCAGCAACGCAAAGAAAGACAACGCAACAGACAACGAGGAGAAGACAGATGAAAGAGAATGATTTCCACGAGTTCCTGTCCCTGGCCATGGCCCACTACGACCACGCCAGGGAGAAGCATCCGGCATTCGCCGACGCCCTCTGCGAGGATCTGGCGTCCGCCCCGAGGAAGAGGGCGTCCTCTGCCGGTTTCTACAAGGCCCTGAGAGACGAGGCCCGCACCAGGGGAGAGTGCACCCCGTCCCTGGTGCTCTGGGCGGAGATGGCGGAAGTCCAGGACGCCTGCTTCGAGGGGGACTACTTCCAGGCGGAGTACGAGATCTACGACTGCGTGGCGGTCCTCATGCGGTGGCTGGACATGGTCCGGGAGAAGCAGGCATCCGGGAAGAAAGGAGGCAAGGCATGAGGCAGAAGGAAGGCATGGCATCCCGGGAAAGCGCTCCTGTTTTCCAGGTGGAGGAAGGAGCCGGAAAAATCCGGCGGAAGGCTTCCCCCACGAAGGCGGAGATCCTGGTGGCGGACGCATTGAGGAGGGACGGATGGGAGACCATCGAGCAGCCGACGAGGCTCTTCCCCCTCCCGGGATGGGGCACCTACACCCCGGACATCCTGGCCTGGAATCCGGGGAAATCCGGCATTCTGGTGGTGGAGGTCAAGGGAGGATACAAGGGCCCCGGCGCGGAGCAGGGCATGGAGAGGTACGCCAGGGCGGCGGGGACCTACGACTGCCCCGCCTGGCGCTTCTTCCTGGCCACCGTGGACCGCAAGGCCAAGGTCGTCAACCTCAAGGGATGGGGAGACAGGGAGGAGGCGCCATCCATGAATCCCCCGGAAAGCCTGGATGGCTAGACGCTTTCCCCGTCCGGGCGGGCGTGTAAAAGTTAGGGTTTGGAAGTGCCACTATGCCACTGGATATCGTGGAGCAGTCACACGTTTCACTCCGACCCGTTTGCCGGAATGTGGACGCCGCGACCCGTTTGCCGTGGTGCCGCCTGGAGAGGGGATTTAGGAGCAAAAGAGGGAAGAGAAAAATGACAAAAGAAGAGTTGCTTTCTGCGCTAAAAGAAGGCCAAAAGGATTTTAGCAATGAAAACCTGGCAAGTGCTAACTTGGCAGGGGTGAACCTGGAAGGAGCAGACCTATCAGGGGCATGCCTCTGGGAAGCAAACATGAAAGGGGCAAACCTTAGCGGGGCAAACCTTTCAGGTGCAGACCTGGAAGGAGCAAGTCTCAAGGGCGCTAACCTGGCGGGAGCAGACCTCCGGGGGGCAGACCTGCTCTTGGCAGACCTAACAGGGGCAGACCTGCGCGGGGCAAACCTGGAAGGGGCAAACCTAACAGGGGCAGACCTGCGCGGGGCGAACTTGGAAGGGGCTAAGATGCCCTGGCATGAACTGGACGGCGCTAAACTGGAAGACGGAGAACTGTAGGAGGAGAAAATGGACGAGAAACCGAAGCACACCCCTGGCCCGTGGAATGCTATTGTGGAGAGAGATTTCATAAGCATTTTAGGAAATGACGGGGAAGAAGTTTGCTACATTGATGCGGCGGAAGAAAAAGAAAAGAAAAACGCCGCATTGATTTCGGCCGCCCCGGAGCTGCTGGATGCCCTCAAGGATGCAGTCCTGGAGTTTGGGTGCGGGAGCAGCATCCATGGAGACTGCTCCTGTTTTATCCGAGAGAAGTGGCGATGCGCTTCTAATCCTGGGAAATGCTTTGTCCAGCGCTGGCTGGCCGCAATCCGCAAAGCCGAGGGGCTGAAACAGGAGGGACTACAGGAGGGCTAGGCGATGGAGACGAAAGAAATGGAAACTCTAAGGGAAATTACAAGAAAAGTCGAACGAGAAGCGGAATCCGCCTTCCAGCGCCGCGACGCATGGCGACTGCGGCATTTGCGGGAACTGCTTACGGGCTACGGTGCCAGGCTTATCCTATGCCAGATGAGAAAGGAGGAGCGCGGAGAGACCGAAGAGGCTGCAAAGACAAAGATGGCCATCTCCTCCTTTGCAGCCCTGGAGAGGCACGTGGACACTCTCCTTGCGATGCTGGACAACAGTGCGGAAGAAGGCGTAGGTCTGGAGGAACGCAAATGACCGTGCATAGACGTCAAATGACATTTGAGGAGACAAATGCCGACTACAAGGCGTTTCTGGAAAAGTTCGAGAGGAAGAAGACCACGGACGACTGCTATACCCCGGAGAACATCTTCCAATGCGTGGCGGAATGGGCGGCCAAGCGCTGCGGGTTTTCCCTGTCCTCCATCGTCCGCCCTTTCTGGCCTGGCGGCGACTACGAGGCCTTCGACTACCCGGACGGGTGCGTTGTCCTGGACAACCCGCCATTCTCCATCCTCTCGAAAATCATCTCCTTCTACCTGGACAACGGCATCCGCTTCTTCCTTTTCTGCCCTGGCCTTATGCTTTCGCTAGCGAGAAAACGAACGGAAAGCCTCACCTTCATCGTCTCCAGAGTGTCCATCACATACGAAAACTGGGCAAGAGTAAACACCGGCTTTGTCACCAACCTCATTCCCGAAGTCATAGCCGAGAACGCCCCGGAGCTGACATCCGCCATCGAGGAAATAAACGAGAGGAACAGGAAGGAAAAGACGAAGCAAATCAAAAAGGTCTCCCTCCCTTGCGAAATCTTGACGGCTGCGCGTCTTGGATGGATGGGAGGACACGGCGAGAAATTTTCCATCCCGCGAAAGAGCGCCAGGTTCGTCACTCAATGCAACGGCTACTCTATCTTTGGCGGTGCGCTCCTTCTGTCCCGAAAGCTTGCGGCGGAGAGAGCGGCGGCGGAGAGAGCGGCGGCGGAGAGAGCGGCGGCGGAGA
>JAEDMH010000173.1 GCA_016303095.1 Lentisphaeria bacterium
TGGCCCTGCGCCACACTCTCCCCTTGCAGACCTTCACCCCGCGCTCCGACTCCCGCTGCGGCTCCACCATCGGACGCATGGTGGCCGGCAATCTGGGGGTGACGGTGGCGGATCTGGGCATCCCCCTCTGGGCCATGCACTCCCTCCGGGAAACCGGATCCCAGAAGGATGTGGCCGCCATGACCGCACTCCTTCAGGCGTTCTTCCTCGACACCTCCCCCCTTCCTTAACCCCTTCCCTTGGGCCATCTCCTCCCCATCCTTCTGGGCATCCTGGCGCTGCTGGGATGCTCCGCCTTCTTCTCCAGCGCGGAAACGGCCCTCATGTCCATGAGCAAGGCCCAGCTCCGGCGGCTGAAGAATGACGACGCCCGGGGAAGAATGGTCTACCGCCTCCTGAAGGATTCCCAACGGATGATGGGCACCATCCTCCTGGGAAATCTCTTCGTCAACACGCTCCTCACCGCCCTCACCGCCGATGTCCTGGGACGCCATCTCGCTTCCCCCCGGTTGGGAGCCCTCCTCTCCATCCTCCTGGTCACCCCTATTCTTGTGCTGGCGGGAGAACTCCTCCCCAAAATCCACGGACTCCGCCACAATCTGGCCATCGCCCGATTCGTCGCCCCTCTCCTTCTTCTCCTCTCCTATCTCCTGGCGCCCCTCCTCTGGCTCCTGAACGGCATCTCCCAAGGAGTCCAGAAGCTCTTCGGCCTGGGGGGCGACAACCATTCCTGGGAATCCCTCACCAGCGGCGAACTGGTGGCCACCATCGACAGCGCCACCTCCGCCGGAGAAGCCACCAGCCGAGAACATGATCTGCTGGGACGCATCCTCCGCTTCGGCACCATCCAGGCCAAGGAAATCATGCTGCCCAGACCCCAGATCCAAGGGCTGGACGACTCTCTGACCCTGCGGGAGGCCTTCTCTTTGGCCCAAAAAAGCGACTTGGGCGTGCTCCCCGTCTTCCAGGGAAATCTGGATGAAATCTGGGGAGCCCTCTCTTTCGTGGATCTCCTGAAGTACCGGGACACCGACTTGGGCGCCCAGACCCTCGCCTCCTTCCGACGGCCCCTGGAGGAGGGAGACAGGGACACCCCTCTGACCCCCGTGGAATTCGTCCCCGGAACCGCCCACATCGACCAGCTCCTGGTGCAAATGCGGAAAGGCGCCTTGCGGCTGGCCATTGTGGTCTCGGAATACGGGGGCACCCTGGGGATGGTCACCCCCTCCATGATCTTGGAAGAAGTGGTGGGGCGCTACGCCTTCAGCGGGCGGGACGTGAACCATCTTCAGAAGCGGAATGGGGGCTTTCTGGCGGATGGACGCGCCCGGCTGCGCATGGTGGAGGAGGCCCTGGAATGCCCCCTGCCTGGCGCGGAGGCGGAAACCCTGGCGGGCTTCGTCATGGAACGTCTGGGCAGAATCCCCGCCCCGGGCGATCAGTTCCAGGAGGAAGGCTTGCGTTTCCTGGTGGTGCGCACCGCCGGACGCCTGGCCTCCGCCGTGATGATCTACCCGCTCCAGGATAGGGCGGAGGAGCAAGCGGAAAAGGCGGAAGAGGCCCCCAGGGGCGAAAAGAGGGAGGATGCCCCATGAGCCTCCCTCTCCTCCTCCTTCTTCTCCTTCTCCTGGCCCTCTCCGCCTTCTTCAGCGGCGCGGAAACCGCCATGACCAGCGTCAGCCGCACCTGGCTCCAAAGCCAGGTCAAAAAAGGAGACCGCCGGGCCTCCCTGGTCGCCGGATTCCTGAAAGACGGGGAACGCCTTCTGGGAACCATCCTCATCGGCAACAACCTGGTCAACATCTCCCTCACCAACCTGGCCAATCTCCTGATCAGCGCCCTGCTGGCCACCCAAATCTCCCAGGGAATCCTCTCGGAAAACTGGGAGGAATGGATCACCTCCCTGGTGGTCACCCCCGTGGTCCTGATCTTCGGGGAGGCCGTCCCCAAGGCCCTGGGCAGAAATCACTCCGGCACCTTCACCCTCCTGGCCGCCCGCCCCCTGGGCTTCCTGGAAATGCTTCTGAAACCCCTGGTGTTTCTCACCTGTTGGACCACCCGGGCCCTGACTCCCCGGCAGGAAGAGGATGCCACCGCCCCTCCCGGAGTCACCCGGGAGGACATGAAGATGATGGCGGAAATGGCGGCGGAGCAGGGGCTTGTGAACAAGGAGGCCGGGGAGATGCTCCAAAGCGTCCTGGAGTTGGATATGCGCCCTGTGGAAACCGCCATGGTGCCTCTGGTGGAGGTGCGTTCCCTCCCCGAAACCGCCACGGTGGGAGACGCCCTGCGCCTGGCCGGCACCTCGGGATTCCTCCAACTTCCGGTCTATCGGGAGAGAGTGGACCGCATCATTGGCGTGGTGAACGCCCGAGATCTCCTCTCCTTGAGACCCCACGGGGAAACCGAGGAGGACTTCCTGGAGCAGTCTCTCACTCCCTTCGTGACGAACAAACTCCTTTTCGTGCCGGAGTCCCAACCGGTGAATGTCACCCTGGATCATCTGCGTCGCGCCTCCCTCACCATGGCCATCGTGGTGGACGAATACGGCGGCATGACGGGGATGGTCACCGTCCGGGATTTGGTGGAGCTCATTGTGGGGAACCTGAACGACAGGCGGGAAGGGGAGTTTTTCCGGGTGCAATGGATTGCCCCGGGGGTATTTCTCTGCAACGGGCGCATGGAGACAGGCGTCCTGGAGGAATACCTGGGCTTCAGCCTGCCCCGGGGAGGCTACGAGACGGCCGCCGGCTTTGTGCTGAAGCTGGCGGGCCGCATTCCCTCCGCAGGAGAGAAATTCCAATATCGAAATATGGAGATCACGGTCCTCCATGTGGAGGAGCACCGCATCTCGCGCCTGAAATTCCACTGTCACCCCTCCGGATGGCGCCCGGCCAAAGCCGCAAAAGAAAAGCAAGGAAAACTCCCGTCATGAACCCCAAAAAACTCCATCAGGAAACCCTGGCCGTCCAGGCCGGATATGCGCCAGGAAACGGGGAACCCCGCATCTGCCCCATCGTCCAGAGCACCACATTCAAATACGATGATGCCCAGAGCGTGGCCGATCTGTTTGACCTGAAGACGGAGGGATTCTTCTACACCCGCCTGGCCAACCCCACAGTGGACGCCCTGGAGAAGAAGATCGCCGCTCTGGAAGGCGGCGTAGCCTGCGTATGCACCTCCTCCGGCCAGGCGGCCAACGCCAACGCCATCCTGAACGTGGCCCGGGCGGGAGACCATGTGGTGGCCTGCGCCAGCCTCTACGGCGGCACTGTGAGCCTCTTCACCAACACCCTGAAGAAATGCGGCATCGAATTCACCTGGCTCCTGCCCTCCGCCACAGAGGAGGAGCTCCAGGCCGCCTTCCGCCCCAACACCAAGGCCGTCTTCGCCGAAACCCTCTGCAACCCCTCCGTGGTGGTGCTGGATATCCAAAAGTTCGCCCGGGCGGCCCACGCCAACGGCGTCCCTCTCATCGTGGACAACACCTTCCCCACCCCCATGCTCTGCCAGCCTTTCCAATGGGGGGCGGACATCATCACCCACTCCACCACCAAATACATGGACGGCCACGCCACCAGCGTGGGCGGGGCCATTGTGGAGAAGGGGGACTTTGACTGGAGCAACGGGAAATTTCCGGAGTTCACCCAGCCGGACATCAGTTACCACGGGCTGATTTACACCCAGAACTTCCCCCAGTGTCCCTACTCCGCCA
>JAEDMH010000174.1 GCA_016303095.1 Lentisphaeria bacterium
AGCCTGTTTTTCCGCCGGGATATGCCTGGGTCTGGCGGAGTCCTATGATTTCCTTGAAGGAGAGGTATAGACCATGGTTCGTTTCTGGCGTATCCTAGGCCTCTGGGGGCTTTTGGCGTTGGGCGGGATATTCTGGGCGTCCTGTTCTCGGAAAGGGGAGAAAGAGGCCCTGTTCTCCCCCCGGGGCTTGCCCATTGACACTTGGCCAGCCGGTTTTTTTCTGACTCCCCTGGAGATTGACGTCACAAAAGGGGATCTGATGCCCCAGGAAATGATGGCATTTCTGGTGGACATTGATCGGGAGACGCAACAGCACGAAGAGCGTGAGGAACGCTATCGGAAGACCCATGATGGCAGGTCTCCCAAAGAAGATCATATCCACCACCTCCTTCCCTCCAGCAGCCAGGGAGATCTCTCCTTCTCCTTCCAAGCCGTGCTGACAAAGCGGGAAGGGAATCGTCGCTTCTACCGAGTCTCCGTGTATCGAAACGGAGTCCCTTTCGTCTTCGACAACATCCCCTATGATGGGCAGGAGAACTACCATCGCACCATCTTCCTGGGAGCGGATTGGATGCTTTCCCTGGGGAGCGGGAATCGGTTGACGTACGCGGCAAAGGGAGGGGCGGCACAATGAGAAGGAAGCAAGGATTCGACAAGGCAGGGAGGAGGGGCCTGGGCTTCATACTCGCCCTTCTATGGCTATCTCCGCTGGGATATTCCGGTCCCAAACCCATGAATCTGCCCCCCAAGGAGGCAGAGCAGAAAATGGAAGCCTTTCGCCAAGAATGGGCGCCTCTTCTCTCCTGGGAAGAACACAAGGAAAACCGGAAATTTCTTGAGAAAGCTTGGGAAACGGGATGGCCTGGGGAATGGGGTACCGACTTTCAGGGTGTGAAGGTCCCCTATCTGGGCAAAGTCAAGCGCCTCCGCATATTCCGACGCATGGCTCCGGGAGGGCAGCCTCTCACCCGGATGGAACTCACCCTCCCCTCGGGGGAAGAGGAACTCGTTTTCCTAGACAATGAGGAGGGGCATTTTCTCCAGATGCGGGGGCACTGGTTTGCTTTGTCGGAGAATCCGATGCGAGCCTATGTGGACAGCCTGGCGGAACCCATTCATTCCACCGAATTGGATTTTGCTCTGTTTTGGCGGGAGGAGGCGCAATTTCAGGGGCAGCCTTGTCAAAAGATCACCATGCGCACCCTGCCCGAATGGAGAGCCATGTGGCGCCTCCTCCCAGGGCATGTACTCTTCCTTCTGGGACTGGAACTCCAGGAGGGAGGAGACCAGGACAGCAGCAAGCGTACTCTGGCCCCCTGGCATCGTCCCATGACCCGGATTTTTCTGGTGGATGCCCAAGGAAGAATCCGTTCACGGGAACATTATGATGCCTTTGGAAAGCGGGTCTATGCCAGAACCTGCGGTCTCTTGAAGGAAAAGCCCGAAAAAGCCGTGGATTTTTCCACCCCCAAAGCCATCCTGAGAGCCTATCCCACTTTAGAATTCGCCTGGTGGGGAGAAGATATGAACCGAAGAAGACAACCTGTGCCCACAGCCCAGGAACCCTCCGTGAAATCCCCTAGGAAAACCTCCTCCCTTCCGTGGTATAAGACCGGACGAGGACGGGGGATTCTCCTTCGTCTCCTGTTAGCCGGAAGCCTGCTTCTCCTCGGCGGAGCCGTTCTCTTGCAAAGGAGGAGGAGGCCATGATCCCTCTTTCTAGGAAACCGTCGGGTGTCCAAGGGAGAGGCCGCCTTTGGTTTTTCCTGGCCGGGGGAGGTCTTCTTCTTCTGGCCGCCCTCCTCTGCTTTGGGAGGAATGTGGACATCCTGTCCCTGCGCCCCCGCAAAATTCAGGAGAGAATCCTGCATCGGGAGGGCAAGACCCTTTTGGTGGGACGCTTCCGCCTCAAGGTCAACCTCCCCCTGAATCCCTGGACGACAGTCCATTACGCCATCCCCTGGGACAAGGACAACAACCGCCCCCTCCCCAGCGCCTCCCAAATCTGCTTCTGGCCCCCTTATGACAATGAAATCTCCAGTCTCCGGGCCGGCCTCTATCCCCGACACCTGGATTTCTGTCAGCGTTTCGGCTGGACGGTCTTCACCCTGGGCATCGACACCCCCTATTCCCAGGGATACACGCCAGAAGGCTACCCCTCCTATGTCACTGCCGCCGGAGGCTGGTTTCCCGTCTTCCTGGCCATCCCCCAGATTCTGCGCCAACGCCACGGCCTGGCCAAGGAAAAGCTGGTATTGGCCAGTTCCTCCTCCGGGGGGACCCTGGCCCAGAATCTCTGCCTGACCTATCCCCAGGAGATCCTGGCCGCCGCCTGGTGCGGCTCCGGCGCCCTCCTTCCCCTCTCCCGGGAATACCCTCCTGTCCTGGCCACCTCCGTTTGGGGAGACATGGCCGGGGTCTCCGCCGTCCAGGAATACCAGGCATTGGCCAAGGATGGGGAATGTCCGGGAAAGATCTGGACTGCCCTCGGCCCGCCCCAATCCGTCGAACTTCCGCAACGGCACGCCCCCAGCGAAGAACTTCTCGCCCTCATGCAGGATTTCCTATGGGAGGCCACCCAGCAAAAAGAACGTCTCGCCCAGGGAGAAGGACTCTCTCCCAGCCAGGAGTTTCTCCAAACATGGCGTTGGTTCCCCCAGGAAGAACTCCTGGACAAACCTTGGAACTCCCCGGAACCCCAGCTCATCCCCTGGTCAGCCTGCCCTCAGGAAGCCCAGGACTGGGTATTCTATTTCCCCGGACAACCCCCACAATGGGACACGGAATACGAGGACACTCTGTATTGGCTGGGAAAATGCGGCATGCGCGCCTTCCTCTGCCTGGGAACCCCCAAAAACCTGGAATCCTGGAAAACCACCCTCTCCCAACTCCTGACTTCCCCCAAACACCCCCCACGCCATCTTCTCTTCCTGGGAAGGGACAGCGGAGCCGATTTGGCCTGGACGCTCCAAAAGGAATTCGACCCCTCATGGAAGATCCGCCTCTGCGCCTTGGAACCCAACCTCCCCCCCCATCTCCTGGCCCAAGACGCCCACGCGGACCAGGCCTTCTACTACCACCACCCCCTCCTGAACACCCCGACCCACCCTTCCTTCCATTTCCCAGAATCCCCCTGGGATGAAAACCGAACCGCTTGGCTCCAATTTCTGGAGGAAATCTGTGTAGAACTAATTGAAAATAAATAAGTTATAAATACTGTCGCAAGAACAGCCGGATCCATGGACTATTTCTATCTTGGACACCCCCGCCTTACTTTGGGCATGTATACGCCCAACGATTGCGGGGGATTCCTGGCCATGCTCCTCTTCCTTCTGTTGGGATTGGCCATCCATTTTGGGAGTCGACGCCTCCTGCGGGGCTGCCTCCTCCTTGCGGTCGTCCTGTGTCTTTTGCTTCTCTGCCTGACCTATTCCCGGGGAGGCTATCTCGCCTGTCTTCTCACTTTGGCCCTCTGCCAACTTCTCTCCCATCGTACCTTTCTCTCCGCTCCTCCCGCCGCGGGAGCCTTTCCCCCCTATGGCCATGCACTCATCCTGGGAGGAATGCTTTTGCTCCTGTTCCTGGTTCCTGGCGGAGGAAGTCGCCTGGCAAAGATAGCTGACATCCAGGATCGTTCCATCCTCAACCGTCTATG
>JAEDMH010000175.1 GCA_016303095.1 Lentisphaeria bacterium
AGGAATCCCCAAATCTTTTTCGCCCGAAACGGCAGGAATCCCCAAATCTTTCCTCTGTCTCCCCATGTGCCGTGTCCCGTTGTTTTGGGGGGACGCCCCTCAAGGCGCACCGCGATGGGGCGGTGCCGTGTTCCCCAGGGACACGCATTCCCGTGGAGGAAAGCAGGCCGTCCCCGAGGGAAAGTCCTCCGTGTGGAGAGAGGTTTTCACGGGATGTGCTAAATTTGGCGGTGGAGAGAATAACCTCCTTGGCGAATGCAGTCTTTTGTTTTTGTGCTAATACATAATATACTGCATATCAACAGGTTATTATGTCCTTTCGCAAAACCGGCATTTCCTTTGCGGATTCCGGCGACACAATACTCCTCTAGGAGAAGGCGTTATTCCTCCGTCCATTCCCCCCCTCTCCCCACCCCCTTGTTCATGCGCCTCCGTCCTTTCACCCTCATGGAAGTCATGATCGCCTCCCTGGTGCTGGCTCTCAGCGCCGTGGCGACCATGTCCATTGTGGGCACCAGCCAGGCCAAGGTTCTCCGGGAGGAGCGACGGTGGGGGCGGGAGCACTATCTCACCAACGCGTTGGAGTTCTATCTGGCCTGCGGCCCCTCCGCCGACTTTCCCCCGGAGCTCCTGCCCCAGGGATGGCGCGCCGAATGCGAGCTGTTCAATGTGGAGGAGGGGTTGCCGGAGGCCGCCTACGAATCCATCCAGGGGTGGCGTCTGGGGGAGTTTTTGGTGCGTCTGTATGACGAGAACGGGAAGCTGGTGGGGGAGCAGTCGGTGCGGAAGCTGGTGAAGAACGAGGATGTGGACTACGAGCCCACGGGAGGCCAGGGATGAGGCTTTGCCGTCGTCGGCATTTCACCCTTTTGGAGCTGGCCATTGCGGTGGTCATTCTCATGGGCCTTTCCCTGGCTCTCTTCGGCTACGCCCGGAGCGTTTCCCAGAACTGGGCCAAGATCCTCCAGGAGAAGAACCGGTTCCAGGAATTGCTGGCGCTGGACCGGGTCATCGACGCCGCTCTCTCCCATGCCGTCCCCTTCACCTGGAAGAGCGACCAGGCTTCCCGGGAGGATGAAAAGTTCCCCTTCCTGGTGGCCCAGCCCAATTTCCTCCGCCTTGCCTATCTTCACGATCTCCACGATCCCGTGGAGGGGGCTCTTCGCTTCGGGGAGTTCCGGGTCCAGGAGGAAAAACTCTATTTCACCTACTCCGACAGACCCTTCTATCAATGGGAAGATCTGGGGGGGCGGGACCAGACGGTCCTCCTGGCCGAGGGAGTCTCCCATCTCGTCTTCTCCTATCTGGATTGGTCCGATGACCAGGAGGACGAGTGGGAGGACCGCTGGCTCTGGCTGGAGGAGTGGGAGACCGAGGACTCCCAGCGCATGGATCTCCCTCTGGCCATCCGCATGACCGTTGTCTGGACCAACGGACGACAGGAGACCTGGATGCGGCGCACCATGGGAAACGCCTACCGGGAACGCTTCGGAAAATGGAACCCCCTGGAGGAGGACAAGCGATGACTCCCCTGCGCCAATCCCCCTCCCCAGGCCAGGAGGGAACCGCCCTCCTCATGGTCATGGGCGTCCTGGCTACCTCCATGGTCCTCATCGCCCACTTGATGACCGTCTCCGAAATCCTCTCCAAGGAGGCCTACGCCATCTCCGCCAAGGGACTCCTCCGGTATCAGGCCGAATCCGCCGCCGATACCGCCTTCTGGCTCCATCTCACCGACCGACGTCTCTTCGCCAACCGAACCCTGGGACAGACCGCAGAGGACGAGTTCCGCACCACCGAGGACTTCCCCCCCTGGATGCTGGACGGCCGACCCCATCTCCTGGATGAGGAACACTGCAGCGTCACCCTGAACTCCGGGGAAAGCGGACTGGTCCTCAAAAATCTCTCCTCCCAATTGCGCCAGGGACTCAGCGCCGTGGACGACGCCGATCTCCTCCTGGAGGTGGATGCCTTCGTGGATGCCTACAACGACTATGTGGATGACAACGATCTTCGGGGCGTGAATGGATACGAGGGGGAGGACTATGCCGCCGACGGCTTCTATACGCTGCCCCGCAACGGCCCCATGGAGTTCAAGGCGGAACTCTATTGGCTCCCCGGATGGGACGCCGTGATCCAGGGAGAGATCGCCACTCTGCCGCCCATGCAGATCGCCTACAGCTATCCCAGCGCCAGCCGCACGTCCATCTTCTCCGCCACCCCATGGGACATCGCCAGCCAGCTGGATCAGGACGAGGATTCCGCCGATGTCCAGTCGGTGATGGAGGCCCTGCGCCTCTGGCGGGAGGAGGGCATTCCCCTGGAGGACAGTCTGGACATGGAGCTTTTGGTCACCCTGAAGAACCACTTCAGTTTCCTGGAGGCGGGGGTGGCCGTGGTGGAAGCCAATGCCTATGATGGGCAGCGGGAGGTCATGGGGGGATATCGGGTGGTGCGGGAAGCGAAAATCTCCTCCCGCACCTTCTTTGCGGACAGCAAGCGGGAGTGTCTGTCCATCTGGGAGCGGAAATGGCGTTGACCTGTCGGGAATGTCCGTGGCATGAGCTTACCTCCCTCCATGTGGGCCTGGGAAAGGTCTGCCTGTGGATCCTGGAAACAGGAGAGGATCTCCGGGAACTCCCCCCCCAACTCCCTCTGTTCCCCCTGGGGGCCGGCACCAATCTCCTGGGCTCCGACCAGGACGGGGCCCAGCTCCTCCGGCTGGCTCCCCCACCCCTCCCCTCCCTCGTCCCCAAGGCCGACGGACGCCTGACCGTCTCCGCCGCCGTCCCCCTGCCGCAACTGGCCTCCCTCTGCGCAAAACAAGGATGGACCGGACTGGCCCCCCTCTCCGCCATCCCCGGCACTCTGGGAGGCGCCATCCGCATGAACGCCGGCGCCCACGGCGTCGCCATCGCCGATTTTCTGGAAGAATGGATCGGCGTCTCCCTCTCCACAAAAAAACTTCTCCATTGGTCGAAAAGGGAGGGACAGGGAGGCTTCGCCTATCGACACTCCCCCGTACCCCCCGATGGCCTCGTTCTCCAGGCCACCCTCCAACTCCTCCCCGGGGATCCCCAAATAGAACAGGAGGCCATCCGACAGGAACGCCTCCGACGCCAAGCGACCAATCCCCAGGGACCCTCCGCCGGCAGCATCTTCCAAAATCCCCCAGGGGACTTCGCAGGACGACTCCTGGAGGCGGCCGGCTGCAAAGGACTGCGCCGGGGCCCCCTGGTGGTCAGCGAAAAGCACGCCAATTGGATCCTCAATCCCACCGCCCAACCCGCTAGCGCCGCCGACGCCCTCTGGCTCATCCGGGAAATGCAACGCCGCGTCCCCGGACTCCTTCCCGAAGTCCAAATCCCCTTCCCATGACACCGGGAGGCGCCTGTGCCCGGCTTGCCGGGCCTTCCGTGCCCGACCTGTTTCCCCTCCTTGCCGGGGGTTCCGTTCGCCCTTTGGGCTCCCTTCACCCCCGTCTAGCGATCCTCCCACCGCTATCGCGGTTCATGAGGATGCCCCCTTCCCCCGCCAGCGGGGGGATTCTAGAAATCTAGAGGTTCTAGGGGATCTAGAGATCTAGAAAACCTCCCCGGGCGG
>JAEDMH010000176.1 GCA_016303095.1 Lentisphaeria bacterium
TCCTTGCCGGGGGTTTCGGTCGGCCCTATGGGCCTCCCTTCACCCCCGTCTAGCGATCCTCCCACCCCTGCCGGGGTTCAGGAGGATTGCCCCCCTTCCCCCCGCAAGCGGGGGAAAGTATAGCCCCAATCCCGGGGCGGAGCATGCGACAGCAGGCTCTGCCCCCTCCGTGGATTCCGTGCGCCGCATAGCGGCGTTTCCGTGTCCTCCGTGTTTCCTCTCCGTTCCCTCCGTGTGCCCGCGCAGCGGGCCTTCCGTGTTTCCTCGGGTTAGGGCAGGCGGAAGATGGGCATGAGGTTCACGTTTTTGGAGCCGGTGATGCCGGGGGAGAGCTGATAGAAGTAGGACTGTCCGCTGCCCTCGTCGTCATCCATCACCACGGCGCAGAATCGGAAGGTTCGTCCCGGTCGGTGGAGTCCCAGGGTTTGGCGGGAGAGGGCCAGGCGGTAGCGGGTGACCTTGGCCTCTTCGTCCCGTTCCACCTGGAAATCCCGTCCTGGGGTCAAGGAGGAGATCACCTCTGTTCCGGCGTAGATGGCGGATTGGAGGGTGCCATTGGCCAGGGCGATGGCGATTTCCAGGTCCCGTGCCCCGTAATTGCCGCCGGTGTTTTCCGTTTGGAGCTCCACCCGGGTCACCAGGGCGATTTGGAGGCAGTCCCCATCCCAGATTTGTTGTCCGTCCTTTTGGTTGAAGTGGAGATCATCCTGGACATCGGCGGTGAGGATCAGCTGGTCGGGGGTCACCTGGATGGCGATCTTGCCTCCCAGGTCCTGGGCTCCGTCCCACCGGATCCAGGGGTCGGGGGGGAGGATATGAGAGCGTTGATCGCCGAAGTTCGCCACCGTGTTGTTTCCCATTTGGAGGGGGTGGACGGGGAAGGAGAGAGAGCGGTGGGCGGTGATGCCCCGATCATCTTGGAGGAGCAGTTCCATTTCCCAGGTGTTCTCGGGGATTTCGACTTTGCTCCGCCAGGGATAGGGGGTATTGGCGGGTTTCTTCAGGGTCTTCTCCGTGCCATCGGGGAATTTCACCGTGCACTGGGCGGCGGCTTGGGAGTCCCGTTGGGCGCATTGGAGGATGACGGTGCAGGCATTTTCCTCGGTGAGATGCACCCGGGCGGAGAGATTCACATTCCGGTCCTCCGCCTTCTCCATGGCTTGCCGAAGCTGTTCGTAGGCATTTTCGCCCTCCAGGACGAAATACTGGGGGAGTTTGGTGGCTGTGGCCTCGTCGCCTTTCAGGGCGGGCAGGGGGTTGCCCAAGAAGTCCAGATGCTGGGTGTCCTGGGGGAGAGTCAGGGTCACGGGATTGTCCCGGAACTCGGTCCAGAGGGCCAGGATGGCCCGGTTCTTCTGTCCGAAGACGCCCATCTTCAAATTGCCCTCCGCCTCTCCCAGGCGGCTGTCATACTGGCGCACGTCCTCCACCACCCGGCAGAGCTGGTTCATGGCGGGGATGAGGAGCATAGGTTGGTCCACGTGCCACATGCCGTAGTCGAAGACCTTGTCCTCGATGCAGCCGAAGGTATTGAACCAGAAGAAGAAGGGGGAGCCCAGGAGTTTAGCGGTGAGGGCGGCGGAGAGCATTCTCCGGCATTCCTCCTGCTGCAGGGGATGGTCGGCGGAGAGTCGGTTGTCGATGGCGAAGCCGTATTCCGAGACGAAGGGCCTTTGTCCCTGGAGGTAGGTATGGGTCATGCGGTTTGCCCGCTGGAAGACTCCGGGGAACTCCAGATTGGGGGAGCCGATATTGGGCATATTGTCCTCATTGAGGTAGCGCATGCGGAAAGAGTAGCAGTCCATGGGGAAGAACTGGAACTCCCCTTCCACCTTCTCCAGGACCAGGCGGGAGAATTCGAAATCCGGGTAGGCGGCAGAGCCTCCGCTGGGGCGTCCGCAGGCGATGAGGATATCGGGGCGTGCCCGGCGGGCCGCCTGGAGATACACCGTGGTGATGCGGGCCAGATCCCGGCAGACGGGACCATGGACGATGCCGTGGATCACATCCTGGGGATATTTGCGGCGGTAGTAGGGTTCCGAGCCGCTGATGAGCTCGTCCTCCCCTCCAATCTCCAGCAGGTCAATGTCGGTGCCCGCCCGGCGAATCAACTCCTCGAAGGCCACGCTCAATTTCTCCAGGGCTTCCTCCGTGGAGAAGAGTCCCATGGAGGGGGTCAGGCCCCAGGATTTCGCCTCCGCCACTTCTTCGGGACGATGGGCCCAGTCGGGGGTGGCGGGGAGATGGACCAGAGAGAGCTTCACGAAATAACCCTGGGCCTTGGCATTGCGGATCCGACTCAGAATATCCTCGTAGTCCACCCGATCCGGGGCAGGCATGAGGGAGCGCCACCACAGGCAGATTTCCACCCAGCGGGTTCCCACCCGCTTCACGCCGGCGAAGACGGCGCTGTTCACCCCCATGTAGGGCTCCACTTCCGGATCATGCTCCTCCACGGGAGGACGCACCACGGCGTAGCTGCACTCCGATTTCCCCACTTCCGTGCCCTCCCCATCCAGCCACTGGCACCGCAGCACATACAGCCCGGGAAGCTCCCCGGGGAGGGAAAAGTTCCGCTTGAAATATCCCTCCTCCCAAAGGCTGGACACCTCCTGGGAGAAGACCGTCTCTCCCCGGTAGTTCGTCACCGCCACCCGGCACCGCAACTCCTTCTCCCCCTCCTCAGAGGCAATGGCGCCCAGGGTCATCTCCACAGGCTCCCCCACAAAGTAGATTCCCGTGACGCCGCCCTTCAGGTTGGACATGGTCAGGCACTTCGCCGGAGAAGAGAAGGGAGTGGCCTCCGTTCCTTCCTCCAATTGCACCCCATCCAGGCAGAACTCCAGCTCCTCCTCCCCTTTGTTGGTGTATTCCAGCAGAATCCAGTAGATGTCGTCAAAGCCCACGGTGAAGGGCAGGGAGATCCGCTGCCACTGGGGCGTGGCCGTGAAGGAATGGAACTGGGTGTCCTTCCATCCCTCGTGCACCGTGGCCATGCGAATCTCCTGGGGACGGGACGCACGCACCCACAGGGACAGCACGTAGGGCACATTCCTCTTCAGAGTCATGCGATCCCCGGAAAGCCCGATGCTCTGGCCGGGAGCCGTCACGCTGTATCCGTAGGCCTTCCCCTGGGGGGCGTCCTCCGCCTCCCGCACCTCCAGATTCATGGCCCCGTTGAACCAGGGACGGCGGAAATAGCCCAGCCCCAGTTCATAGCCGCTGTCCCCGGAAAAGAGATTTTCTGCGGGAAGGGAGGAAGAAAGGGAGCCAAGACAGAGCAGGGCGCAGAGGGAGGCCAGAAGGGAGAGACGGTTGTGCATGGGAAGGAGTTGACGTGAGGAGGAGGAAGGACGGAAGGACGGAGGGACGGGAAAAAGGTTCGGGGTTACTATAAGCGGCAGGCACCCCGTCACGCCGGGGGAAATATGTCGATTTCCGCCAACTTTCTCCCGAGAAGACTAGTTGTTCTAGTTGTTCTAGATGTTCTAGATTTCTAGGATTTCTAGATTTCTAGATTCTCTAGCCTTTTGCCGTTTCTGGGGGATTTATTCCAGGGTGATGGGTTCCTGAT
>JAEDMH010000037.1 GCA_016303095.1 Lentisphaeria bacterium
CACCCCCGTCTAGCGATCCTCCCACCCCTGCCGGGGTTCATGAGGATTGCCCCCCCTTCCCCCCGGGGGGGGCTAGAGGCTAGAGATTCTAGAGATTCTAGAGATTCTAGAAATCTACTAGAATCAAAGGAGTTATAAAAAAATCCAAGGGCGGGACGTGCGGGTAGCACGGACCGCCCTCTCCGTGGTCTCTGTGTGCCCGGCTTGCCGGGCCTTCCGTGCGCTCCGTGTTCAAGCGGCAGCGCCGGGGGGACTAGGGGCTAGAGGTTCTAAAAATCCAGGAGTTGCCCTCTATCGATAGACCTGGGGACGGAGGTGTTTTTGGACGGGAAAGCCTTCCCTGGCCAGTTTTTCCTCCGTTCTCTCCAGGCAGCGCTCCATCTTTTTCAGGAACCATCTTTCCTCCCGGGGATCGTCCATCGCCACCAGATACACCATCCAGGCCTGGGCGAAGCATTTTCGGAGGGACAGAGGGAGTTGGCGCAACTGTCGGTAGAGGGGAGAGCGGGAAAAGGTCAGGAAGCGCAATTGTCGATCATAGTGGCTGCGCAAAAAGTTCCATACTCTTCCCTTGTGGGCGATGTGACAACGTCGGATATGGCCCGACTCCCATTTCCGAACCGTCTCCCCACTGACCCCCAATACCTTTCCCACCTGCCGGAAGCCCACCCCCAAACCACGGCGGTGCTCCTGAAGTCTCTGACGCCAAAACGGGGTGAAGAAACCGGAAAAGCGTTCTTTCGCCTTGCTTCTCTCCATCCCGCCAGAACTCATAGGCGCCTTCTCCTCTTTTCCTGGCCAAAGGCGGATTTTCGCAATCGCACCGCCATGCCCCGAATCACCCTCTCCAACTCCTGAATCATCTCCTCCTGCAGAACACCCCCCCACCCCTGGCACTGCCCATAGAGCCCCGTCGCCCACTTCATGGCCTCCAGCATTCGCCCCAGGGGAAAGGATCTCTCCCCGTCTCGCCCCATGGGATGGGGAAAGGGAAGCCCCCTCTGCAATTCCCCATCCATTTCTCCTGCCAGAAAGCGGGAAAGAATCCTGCAGTGGGCGGGATGGCACTGGCACACCCTCCCCTCCTCCCAGTTTCGCAGGGTGGACCAGCCGACGCCCAAGCCCTCGCCCAATCGTCGCAGACTGAACCCCAAGGCCTCCCTGCGCCGTTTGAGAAGCTTCTGAAAATACGGGGTGAGGACTCCCTGGAATTTCTGCCCCGCGCTCCTATTCTGCCCCTGTCTCTTCTTCGTGTCTTCGCCTCCTCCTCGTATGGGAAAACACCACTGCACTCTCTCCCAGGGGAACACCCCTCTCCCCTTTTCTAGGGAGTCTTGAGCTGGGAAAGCAGGGAAATTCCCTTCACTTCCACATCCACCAGCACCCCTTTGCCTCGCCAAACCCGATACACGGCCACGCCGTCATCGGGGTTCTCAGCCAGGAGCTTTTCCGCCCGGGAAGCATACTTTTCCGGAAGGAAGAACTGATGGGGGAACTCCAGAACCAGGGCGGTCTTCTTCTCGGGGCGGGCGGGATCGGCGACATGGAAGTCCAGGTAGCATTGGAGGCACTGCATCCAAAGCCCCTCCTGGGAAGGTTCTTGCGCCACTTCCACGATGTGATGGAGGACTTTCCCGTTCTCCTGGCGTTCTCCCGGAGCGAAACGAGCATAGGGGGCGCGACTTCCCTTCCCAGTATACCCCATGGGAGGGTAGCCCCCCTCCTGGGAATCGGAGTATCTCTCCCGCACGCTCATCCTGAGATAGCGTCCCCGGAAGGGATCCAAGGGATCATAGGCTTGGCAGGGAATGCGCACCTCCTCCCCCTTCCGGCAAATCCACTCATATCGGCCAATCATCCCCAGAATCGCCGCCATTTGCAGCCCAAGGGCCAACAGCAGGCAAGCCAAGTTATGCATTCTCTTCATGGAGACTCCTCCTTTTGCGATAGGTCAGAAAGCCCACATTCGCCCCCAGCAGGCACAGGCCAAAGAACAGGAAAAGTATCCCCTTCCACGTCAAGGAGATCTCCGAAGAAAAGAATTTCACCAAAATGATCCAGAAGGCCAGAAAAAATCCCTCGTTGAAGACCCTGAGCTGCAACGTGCGAATCCCCCAGCGCACCAGCCACGCCGCCAAAGCCAGGGACATCACCAGGAGAATCCCCCCCTCCCCTGTCTCAGAGATCTCGTGGAAGGGCGCAAAGAGGCCCGCCAGAACAGCGTAGCTTCTCCCCCACGCCGGCCAATAGGGGATTTTCCGTTTTTCCCCCACCCACCAGAATCCGGCGGCGCAAAGCCAGGTGCAAAGGATGAGAGAGGATCCCTTGCCCCAGAAAAGGAAGTGGAAGAAGATCTCGGAAAGGAAGAGAAGCACCAGAGCAGGGTAGGCACCCCCCGTGAGAAAGAATCCCGTGCGCCCCATCCCCCCTTCCTGGGAATGGCGCCGACAGGCCAGGAAGGCAGGAAGGGAGAGGGCCAGCAAAGCCAGGGCCACCACCGATTCCCAGGGGAAGGAAGCGTGCACCCCACGCCACCCCCCCTCTTCCCGGGCCAGAAAATACCAGACCGGAGGATAGCTCAGCCAAAAGACCATGGCCATGGTGGAGCGGGTGATCCACACAATGGGCAAACTCAGCAAGGCCAAAAGCATCGCCAGCTTCGAGAGTTCTCCCCCCACTTGATACGTCTGGAGCACCAGGCAGACGCCCGCCACCAGGGAGAGCATCCAGGCCACCCCTAGACCCTCCCAAAACGCCAAACGCTTCCAGGCACGCCTCATCCCCATCACCCCCGCCACGCCACAGGCCGCCAAAGGCAGAAGGGACACCACCGCCCGGGCTTCCCGCCCCAGCCACTCCCAATTGGCGGCAAAGAGGGATATCACCCCCAGCCCCACCAACAATCCCCCCAATACGCTGAAAACCAAGAGCCCCCAGGTGACTCCCGAAGGGGACGCCACGGGATACCGCCCCCGAAGCACCGCCCCCGTGGCCTCATCCAAAATCCCCTCCTCCTGCCAGTGGGCAATCTCCTGGTGCAACCACCGATTCCGTTCCCTGTCCATCCGTCCACTCCTCCTGTGTTGAGAGAACACTTCTCCTGCGGAACACGATAATCCACACTTCTCCCGCCCCCCTCCCCCCCTTTGCCAGAAAGGGAAGAACCCCAAGAGCATCAACAGGAAATAGTATATCCCCCCTTCCTCCTTTTGCTATCCTCCGCAAAAGGAAATGCCACAAGTTTAGGGGGTATCCTTGCTTTTTATGGCAAATCCCCCCCCGGAAATCCGGAAATCTAGGGATTCTAGCGGGATCTCGAAATCGAGTTCTCTAGGAAATCTCAGGGTTCCCAGCGCAGGGCGGTTTCGTCGCAGCAGTGATATTTCGGGCAAAGGCGGCAATCCGTCCAGATTTTTGCGGGAAAGTCCTCTTTGGGGGCGAGACGGAAGCCCAGATTTCGGAAGAAGGCCGGGCGTTTCGTGAGGGTGAAGACGCATTGGGCGGGGGGTGTCATGTTCCTGGCCCGTTGCAGGAGGGCTTCCACGACTTGGGAGCCTATGCCCTGTCCGTGGTAGGCCTGGGACACGGCCAGGGAGCGCACCTCGAAGAGTCCCTCCCCGTGGGGGCGCAATGCCCCCACGCCCACCAGAATGCCGGTTTTCTCCTGGCAGGCCACCACGAAGTTGCGATAATTTTCCGCCATTTCCTCCGGCGTGCGAGGCAGCACCAGCTGCTGTTGCACGAATTCCTCCAGGAGTGCCAGGATTCCCGGGATGTCCTCCCGGGTGGCGGGGCGCACCTGGAGGGGGTGGGGGGAGGAAGCCGTCAGGGAGCGGGAGGCCGTGGGGGATTCCGGGGAATCACTTGGTGATGAGCTGTCCATTGTCCTGATTGTCATCCGGGAGTGCGCCACCCTTTTCGTAATTTTCCTTCAGTGCCCGGAAGAGGCGTCCCAGATCCCGGATGGTGCCCCAGGTGAACCAGATGGTGGTCACCACGCCGATGGCCAGGGAGAGAGGCAGAGTGTAGTAGAGGAAGAATTTGACCCAGGTTTCCTCGGACCAACGGGTGGCGGGGAAGGCGTTCAAGAGCATTTGGACGAGATAGACCAGGAATCCGTAGAGGGAGTAGAGGAGGACGGACCAGGCCAGGATGCGGTCGCCCCGAGAATATTCGGGGGTGATGCCCGCCAGCATGGAGAGGGAGAATCCCTTCTTCAGGGAGGGGGTGTCCACATCCTGGATCACCTTGTGTTCCAGGTTGTATTTTCCCCGGTGGAGAAGTTCGTCCAGATTATAGGGTTGGCGGCAGGTGAGCAGGGAGACCACCATGTAGCTTCCCACGGAGAAGAGGATGCCCAGGAAGTAGATTTCCTGTCCGGTGATGGGGAATTTGGAGGCGAAGTCTTCAGGGGAGGTGTTCCATTGGACGATGGGGAGGGCGTTGCCCAGGTTTTCCAGGGTCACCCGGAAGCCTTCCAGGAAAGCGGGGTGGGTTTCGGCGAGCCAGGGATAGACCAGGGTGGCCCATTGTTGGTTGAGGAAGAAGCCCAGCACGGCGAAGAAGCACCCCACCAGCATGGCCGTGTAGGCTCCCGCCGTGGTGCCTTTGCGCCAATAGAGCCCGCCGATGATGCAGGAACCGGCGCCCCCCAGGAAGATGGTGCCTGTGAGAGCGAAGAACTGCATGATGTAGTCCCCTTGCTGGAAGTAGTAGCTGAAGAACCAGGAGAAGACGGCGATGGAGAGGATGGCCCATCGCAGCAGATTCATCTGGGCCCGGGCAGTGATGGGTTTGTTGCGGATGGGGAGAAGCACATCCTGGATGAAGATGGTGCCCCAGCTGTGGAGATAGGTGGTGTCGGTGGAGACCATGAGGAAGATCATCAGGGCGCAGAAGATCCCCGTGACGCCGATGGGCAGGATGTGGCGCAGGGCCACGGGCACCAGCATCTGGGTGCCAATGGTGCGGGCGCTGTTCCTGGCTTGGATCAGCTCCGTCCGGGCGGCCTCATAGGCGGCCATCGCCTCGGCGGGCGCTCCCTCCTCCTGGAAGAGGGCTTGGGTGCGCTGCTCCTTCTCCTCCAAATGGAAATCCTGGGCGGTACGAAGCGCCAGCTCTTCCCGAACCGCCTTCTGCCCCGATTCCCACTTTTTGCTGTTCATGTAGGTGTAGGCGCCAATGACCAGAAGCATCAGGGAGATGTTCAGGAAGCCCGCCCGCCAGGAGGCCAGCACTCCCGCCATCTTCTGCTCGTGGGGACTGCTGGCAGAGGCCATGTACCCCTGGGAGCCCAGCCAGGCGTTCCGGCCGTAGACGGCCCCCACGATGGAGATGATGACGAAGAGGATGTTGAAATCGGAGAGGTGTCCAATGTTAAAGGGATTGAAGAAGCTCTCCCCGTCGGGACGGCTCAGCACGGCGTCGGCCATGTCCTGGCCAGAGAAGATCCACAGGAGAGTGATGGTGATGACGGCATATCCGAAGTAGGCGAAGATGCCCTGGCAGCAGTCGGTGATCATGGTGGTGAGCTGTCCGCCGGCCAGGACGATGGCCAGGGCCACCGCCAAGGCCACGGCCATCGCCAGTCCGTAGGTGGAAATCTCCAAGCCGAAGAGATGGAGGGAGAAGGGGAGGCCGCAGTAGTAGATGAGGAAGCGTCCTCCCACGGCAGGGAAGAGGGCGTAGTTGATGACGCCGGAGATGAAGGCCAGAAGCCCCGCCAAAATGCGGAAGCCCCGGCTATAGCGCTTTTGGAAGAATTCCGGCATGGTCATGGCCCGGGTCTCCCGGAATCGATAGGTGACAAACCCCGTCAGGGTCATGGCCAGATAAATCAGGGAGGTGAGCCCACTCCAAAAGTCCAGCCCATACCCCGCCTTGTATTTCTGCTCGAACATGGCCACCACGGAAATCAATCCCATGCCCGCCGTCCCCTCGGATACGGTCAGCAAATACCGCCCGGCCCGGCGCCCCGCCGCCAAAAAATCGGATACACTGCGCACATAGTGTTCGGCGACAAAGCCAATGACGACGACGGCAATGAGGGGAAGGGCAACGATGAGCCAGTCCAACCACATCATGGGTGGGCGCATGGGAGACTCTCCTTGTGGGAAGTAGGTGAAATCGACCCGTTCTGGCAGAGTCGAGAGAGGGGTCTCTGCGTTCTGGGCAAGGAAACAAATGGGGGATAATATAGCCATCCGGAGGAGACACGGAAGACCAGGTCGCTGCCCTCCTGGGGGAGCCAGGTCTGGGCACGAAAGGGGCGTGGAATGCGCTCTCCCTCTTCTCCTCCCCCCTGTTTTCTCGGGCGAGGTGTAAGAGACATTCCTCAATCGATAGTTAGTGGGGATTGACGGTTTTCTCCTTCCCCCCTCCTCCCCTTTCGAGAAGATGCACCCTATCCCCCTCCCCTCCCTTCTCCGCCTTTCTCTCCTGGCCCTGTTCTTTCTTCCCCTCCTGCTCTCCGGCGGCGACCGCGCCACCTTTCTGGAGGAAATGCGCAAGAGACGGGAAGCGGAGCTAACGGCGGAAACCCTGCCCATTCATGCAGCCCAGAAGCAATGCGATGCCTTCCTTCGGGAGTATCGCCTCGTCCACTTTCAGAGCCGAGACGAAGTCGCCCGCATCCTGCGCCCCCAGGCAGAGAGAGAGCTCGACCGACAGGGCATTGACATTGATTTTGGCCGTCACCCCTTCCAGTGTTCTTCGGATGATTTCATCTCCTACCAGGAGATTGTCAAGAACATCCAAGGGGAGTTTGAGGCAACGCGGCGATCCATGATCGAAAAGGCCCAAAAGGATGTCAAGGATCCCGACTTTCTGGCGAAGAAGATTCAGGCCCTTTGCCAGGAGAGGGCAAGCATCCAGAGCATTGGCAACATGGGGGAATACAACAACATCAACCTGGAGATTCCCTGGAATCTCTGTCTCAAAGAACCCGCCCGGAAACTCCAGGAGCTCTACGACCAGGTATTCGCCCGCGTCCAGGAGAAGGTGAAATGGGAATTCCAACTGGAGAAGAAACTGGCCGATCTCCAAAAGGCGGGACGGCAAAAATTCAAGCTCTTCAAGCCAAAGCACGGAGTTTAAACACGGAGGGCACGGAAACGCCGCTATGCGGCGCACGGAAGCCACGGAGGGCGGTTCGTGCTGTCCGCACGTCCCGCCTGGGATTTTCCCTAGAATCTCTAGAACCTCTAGAACCTCTAGCCTTCGACGCCCCCCGGGGGGTGGGGGGACAATCCTCTTGAACCCCGGCAGGGGTGGGAGGATCGCTAGACGGGGGTGAAGGGAGGCCCAAAGGGACGACCGGAACCCCCGGCAGGCCAGAATAGGAATCCGAACCCCGTAGGGGTGGCAGGACAGGCCTGTGCGACGGGGGTGGAGCGTTAGCGAAAACCCTCGGCGCCTGCGGCGCCAGGTCAGTCACAGAGGGAGGGGGTAGAACTCTAGATTTCTAGCCCTTTCCCCCTTTGCGGGGGTGGGGGATGGGTCTTGCAAAAACCACCGTACGTGCTACAGTAACGGAGTTTGCGGCCAGCATAGCTCAGTTGGTAGAGCAGCGCATTCGTAATGCGCAGGTCAAGGGTTCAAGTCCCTTCGCTGGCTCCACTTTTCATTCCTATTCCCCAAGTCATGGGAATCCCGGGCGCCATCCGCCCATGTTCACAAGAGCCCGCCTAGGGAGCCGTCATTCCTTTCAGGAGGGGTGAGGTTCCACGGCCTGAAGGCCTCGGATTCCCAGCCAGCCCCGGCGCCCCGAAGAAGAGGTGTCCGGGGTTTCTTTTTCCCCTTTGAGCCGGGTTTCATGGAGTTTTGCCTATGTCCTCCCTCCCCCGTCCCCTTTTCTCCCTGCTTTTGGCTTTGGGATTGACCCTGCCCCTTCTCTCCCTCCGGGCCGAAACCCTCACCGCCGCCAAGGTGACCACCGCCCTGGACGCCCCTGCCGGCCTCACCTTCTCCAGCTGCACGGGAGCCGCCCTCCGCACCACTTACACCAATGACAACGTCGGCAACGAGGAGGAGACGGGGAAAGGCACCGTCCGGCCTGTGGCGGGAGCCAATTTCCTGGAGTTGAGCGGAAGCGGCACTCCCCTGGCCAAGCCCCGGAGCGGACGCATCAAGGCCGCCTTCTCCTTCCAAGTCCAGGGCGCCGGCACCCTCACCTTCCAGCATCGGGTCAACACCTACGGCTTCAATGATGACTGTCTGGTCTTCTACGAAGGAGACATCGATGGCGAAGACGCCGAACTCCTCTCGATCGGAGGAGACTATTGGAGCAAAGTGGAGAAGGACGACGACGGCAACCGATGGTATGGCGTCAACGACTACAGCTTCTGGAATGAGGATTCTCTCTCCTTCTCCGCGGACGCCTACTCCCGCACCATCCATGTGGCCCTCCTGGCCCCGGAACTGGGAGAATGGTACGATCCCCCAGATGCCGAAACCACGAAAGAAAACGACCTGCAATACAAGGCTTGGCTGGATGCCTTTGTCTGGGAGCCCGACGAGGATACCTTCCTTTGCAACATCCTCCCGGAAAGCGGCACCACCTTCGGCGCCAATGGCCTCAATGTCTCCCTGGGAACCGACTATTTGAAGGACGACGGCACCCCCCTCTTCACCTTCCGCTACACCCTGGACGGCTCCACCCCCTCCGCCCAATCCCCCCTCTACGACGACCAGGAGGGCATTGACATTCAGCAATCCTGCCGTCTCCGGGTAGCCGTCTTCGAGGGCGCCACCCTCATCACCAACGCCATCTCCGCCGACTACACCCTGCGGGAGCCTCTTCCGCCCCCCCGGATCCAAGTTTCTCCCGGCGACCCCTTTGTCACCGGCGCCCTGATCCACTTCTATCCTGCGGAGCCCGTGGCCTATTCCCTGGATTACCGCTACACCACCGACGGCTCCACCCCCACGGCGGATTCCCCCAGCGGCACTTCCTGTTCCCTGAACGCTCCTGGCACCCTGAAAGTCCGGGCCTATGACGACGGCACCCTGGGAGAAGTGGCCACCTTCACCGCGACCCGGCCCCCCGCTCCCGTGGTGTCTCGCATCCTGGACGAAAAGGGAAACCTCTCGCCGAACGGGGTCTTTCTGGAAAGTGCCGACCTCTTCCTGGCCTCCTCTAGCCAGCCTGCCGAGGGAGAATGGGCGATCTACTTCCGGGCCGCCGGACACGCCCCCGCTCCCGCTTCCTCCCCTCTCGTCGTGGGCAACGACACCACAGTGGAATTTCTCCTTCACCGCAAGGAGGAGACCGCCTCCGCTCTCCTCTCCCATGGGCAGACCTTCCTCCTAGACAGCGACATCCAGTCCTGCACCCTGCGAAAAGCCCAGGAAGAAGATGGCCAGTGGCTGCTATCCCAGCTCTCCTCCCCCGGCTGGAACCTGGTGGGGATCACCCGGGATCTTCCCGTCCCCCAGCAGCAGGCGATTCTCGCCTGGCTGAAGCCCCTCGCCTTCTCCCCCGATCGCAAGGCGTACGCCCAGGCCACGGAACTGGCCGCCGGGAACTCCTACTGGGTCTTTTTGTCCAATGACCAGCCTCCGGAAACGGGAAAACCCGAAGCCTTCTATAGCGCAGAGGCCTCTCCTTCCCAAGCCTCCGGCTCCTCCCCATGGCGCCTCGTCCCCAAGGACGCCCTCTATTTCTACGACGGGACAACCTACCAGCGGAGCCCCTCCGTCCCCAACAAGCTCCCCGGCTGGACCAACGCCCCATAATCCCTTTGTCCACCGCTTGCTCCGCCCCGCACTATGGCCTACACTCCCCATCGCCTGCGTCCCCCCCGCCCCCTCTCTCTCCTGCTGGGCCTCTGGCTTCTGACTCTCCTGGCCAGCCCCCTGCCCGCCGCCTCCTCCGTCTACCGCTGGTACACCAGCGTCACGGAATTGCGGGCAGCCGCCAAGGCCACGGGCCGTCCCATCCTGATCTTTGGCGGGAAAACCAGCTGCGGCCATTGCGAAACCGTCTGGGGCTCCGGAAGCAACGCCAGCAAGCAACCCTATTTGGACGGGGAGGGGGCCTTCCTGAGCTATTTGGAATCCCATCAGCTTCTGGGCTACAAGGTGGCCAACACCAATACCTTCACTCTGCTGAAGAATCAATTGCAGGCTTGGGACACCTGCAAGTATGAAGGGGCCACCTTCGGAGGGGGGAAGATCAGCTGGCAGGCTCCCTACCTGGCCCTGGTGCGCCTGGATCCGGAAACCACCTCCACCTCCGCCTCCCTCTCTCTCACCACGGAGGCCACTCACGTCTTCGGAGCCACCGGAACCGCCGACACCACCACCAAAACCCGGGCCAACATCATTGCCTGGCTGGAGGAACTCTTCGCCACCCAGGCCTATCAGGAACTCTATTCCTCCCCAACGCCCGATCCCGATCCAGATCCAGATCCGGATCCCGACCCCGACCCCGATCCAGATCCAGATCCCGATCCCGACCCCGATCCCGATCCTGTTCCTGATCCTGATCCTGACCCCGATCCGGATCCTGTGCTTCCTGGGGGAGAGGGGGACTTTTCCGCCATCGAGAGCTACCTCCACTGGTATACGGATGTCCCGGAGTTGCGGGAAGCCGTCAAAGCCACGGGGCGTCCCGTTCTCATCTTTGGGGGAAAGAGCAGCTGTGGCCACTGCGAATCCGTCTGGGGCAGTGGGACCAATGGGAATGGCCAGCCCTACATGGATGCGGAGGGGGCTTTTCTGGAGACCATGAAGACCTACGGTCTCTTGGGCTACCGGGTGAAAAACACCAATACCTTCACTCTGCTGAAGAATCAATTGCAGGCTTGGGACACCTGCAAGTATGAAGGGGCCACCTTCGGAGGGGGGAAGATCAGCTGGCAGGCTCCCTACCTGGCCCTGGTGCGCCTGGATCCGGAAACCACCTCCACCTCCGCCTCCCTCTCTCTCACCACGGAGGCCACTCACGTCTTCGGAGCCACCGGAACCGCCGACACCACCACCAAAACCCGGGCCAACATCATTGCCTGGCTGGAGGAACTCTTCGCCACCGATCTCTACCAAGAGGCCTACCCCGCCATCCCCCCCGTGGAGGGGACGCCCCTGACCTTCTGGGACACCCCGGAGGAACTGGGCACGGACGCCCAAGGCAACTACAGCGGCAGCTTGACCGTGCCCGGCGAGGAGGTCGCCTTCACCCCCCAGGAGACGGAACGGATCTTCCTCTTCTCCGCCCAGGCGGGACGCCGCTATGTCTTCGCCCTCAGCGCCTCCCAAAGAACCGATGTGACCGCCCCCTCCTTGGCCCAGCTCCTGGCCCGTCCGGAGACCCTGACCCTCTCCATCCGCCCCCAGGCAACACCGCAAAAAACAGAACTCCACGCCCAGAGCATCGGCTTCTCCGCCCTGGATCGGGGATTCTTCTTCGAACCCGCCACCTCCGGCACCTACCTCCTCACCCTCTCCCTGGATGCCGCCCCCCAAGAGGAACTCCCCTTCCGCCTCCGCTACCACTACAGCCCCTATCACGGCACCCCGGGCTCCCTGGACACCCCCCACTGGCAGTGGCAGGAAGAGGATCTGGGACAGTGGACCATGGACTATGACGGAGTCGTCTCCAGCGGCCAAGCCCGCCCCTTCCTTCTCTACATCGGCGGCGTGGCCTGGTGCCCCTGGTGCGTACTGGCCGACCGCCTGCTCTTTGAGACCGAGGCCTTCCGCCAGGCCACCCAGGATCTTCCTCTGGTGGTGCTGGACAACCGACGCCGGGGAGAAATCACAGGCCCCTCCCTCCTCTACTCTCCCACCTATCGCGCTTTCCTGCGCCAAAGCCTGGCTTCCTCTCCCACGGAAGAGGAACTGGAGGCACTGGTGGAAGAGAAGCTGAAGGCCAATCAGGCCATCCAGAAAAGCCTTTCCGAACCCGGCAAGACCACCATCGGATACCCCACCCTCCTCCTATGCCGCACGGACGGCCAAGGACAGGTCCAGGTCGTCTCCCGCTACTCCCCCACCTCCTTCAACGCCGCCATCCCCCGGGAAGACACCGCCCAGACCCAGATGACTTCCCTGCGGGAACTGGAGGACGACCCCTACGAAGAGGCCGACAACTGGGCCGCCACCACCCAGGCGCTCTTCTCCCTGGAAGACCAGGACACCACCCTCCCCCAGACCCTCCTGGGAGGACTGGACACCCAGGATTGGCGACGGCTGGACTTCCAGGAATCCGCCAATTGGCAGATCTTCCCCCGGGTTTCCCCGAAGGCTACCCCGGAGGCCACGGCGGTCATCACCCTCACCCTCTACGACCAGGATCTGAACCGGCTGGACACCCAGAGCGGCACCTGGGCAAATCCCCCCGCCCTCTCCTTCAATGCGGTCACGGGCACGGGCAAATATCTGCTCCTGGAAAGCAAAGGCCAGGAGACCGCCATTCCCTACACCCTGGAATGCCGCACCTCTCTCCCTCCCTATGAGGTCACCTTCCAGGAAGAGCTCACCCAGATCGGCAACCGCCAGGGCAAAGGTGCCGTCACCGTGCTCTGGAAGCGTCTGCTGCCGGGCACCCAGGAAGCGGGGAAGGCCGCCTTGGTGCTGCCGGAGGGAGTGAACTGCCTCCAGGGCACGGAATTCTCCCTGACCGGGGAGAGTGGCAGCCTCACTCTGGATCTGGAGGGACTCCTGCGGGGACAGGAAGAATCCGCCGCTCCCGTGGAAAGCACCCTCCGATTGGAGGCCCGGGAAAACTGCCGGACGGGGGCGCCGGACACCACCCTTCTGCGCCTCTACACCCTGCCCGCCCTCGGGGGAGCAAGCACGGAAACGCCCCTCCCCCTGGCTCTGGCGGAGAACGTGACCCAAAGCCTCTCCTTCCCCCTCTATAGCGGCTACACCCCGGTCCTGGTGGAAACCCAGGGACTCCCCCCGGGACTCGCCCTCACGGTGAACCCGGAAACCGGCTCCCTGACCCTGACCGGCAAACCCCTGGCCAATGGCACCTATCCCGTCACCGTCACCCTGAAAACCCAGGATGGCAAGGTGGGAGGCGTCTACCCCTTCCTCCTGAACATCCGGCCTCTGGCGGAACAAAACCCCGTGGCCGCCCAAACCACCGCCTTCACCGGCCGGGCCACCCTCCCCCAGGGACTCCGACAGACCCTCGCCATTCTCACGGTGACCCGGGAAAACCATACCCTCTCCGCCACCCTCCAGGGAACCCTCTCCCATAGCTTCTCCACCACGGAGGACTGGAGCCTCACCGGAGAGGACGGCACCGTCTCCGCCACCCTCCGAAACGGGGAAAACACGCTCCTTCTGCAGCTGTCTCCCCAGGGAGTGGGCACCGGCACCCTCACCACCGGCACCGGCACCTACTCCCTCTCCTTCGCTCCCAATCTCCTCCACACCTCCCCCGCAGACTACCAAGGCACCTTCCACCTGACCCTCCATACCCCCTCCCAGGCCCAGGACGCCCCCAGAGGATATGGATACCTGCAGCTCCAAGTGCAGGAGGATGGCACCGCCCTGGTGAAGGAGGGGGGACGCCTCCCCGATGGCACCCCCCTGCAGGGACAGACCATCCCCCTCACTTCCACCGGAGAAGAAGCAACCCTGAATCTCTACCTCCAAGCCGAGGACGGCACGCTCTTCAGCGGCCCCCTCGCCCTCTCCCAGGCAGCCCCCAACCTGGAAGCCACCACACGCTTCTCCGCCTGCGACAACCTCTATTGGAGCCGCGCCACCACTCCCCTGGAAATCGAGGCCTGCGGCGTCCTCTTCGACCCGGAACGGGATTTCTGGGAACAACTCCAGGGAGACGCCCAATACACCTCCCTGAATTTCTTCGCCATCTTCGACTATCCCGAACAGACGGCCCTCTCCTCCGCCACCGTTCCCGAGCAGATCTTCCTGCCGGCCGTCCCCGTGGGCTTGCCCTTGAAGGAGACCACCGTTTTGCTCCGGGGATTCCGGCAACTCTCCCTCCAGCCCGACCTTCCCCAGGGACTTGCCCTCCTGCCCGGCCTTGACTTCACCTTGAACATCACCTCGGATGGTCGCATGGAAGGCACCTTCGCCCTCTTCTCCTCCCAAGACGGCGCCCCCCAGACGGTAGACTTCCATGGGATCTTCTCCCCCTACCCCGCCAGTTGCTGCGACGCCGGCCCCGATGCCGTCGCCTACGGATACTTCCTCTTCCAGAACCGCAGTTGGCCCGTGCGCATCATCCCCGACCTTTCCCCGGACACCAGCGCCATCCGCCCCCTTGCTCCCCTCACCCCATGGATGGAAGAAGGCGCCCTCCGCCTTCGCTGGGAAAAGAAGGAGGGGGAAGTGGGCGCCCTCTGGAACGTGGACACGGGAGCCCTTCTTGCCCTGACCCAGGAAGACACCCTCCCCGCCGCCGAGAATGACACCCGTCTGGCGGCCTCCACGGTGCAATACGGCATGATGGCCCTGGGCACGGGAACCACCCCCGTCTATCAGCAGACCACCCTCACCGCCGCCCTGTCGGAAGAAACCCTCCCCTCAAGGGGCGCCAGCCAATGGGCCCTCCTCGCCCTTCCCCCGGGGTTCCAGCCGGCCCAGGGACTCGCCCTCTCCCGGCCTCTCTACTCTCTCTCCCCCTCCGGCGCATTCCTGCCTTGGGACGCCACCACCCAGCCCTTCCCCCAGGTCTTCTTCCTCTCCCTGGCCCCAGGAGAACTCCTCTCCCTCCCGGGATTGGTGGACAAGAGCGCCTCTCAACCCGCCCAGCCCCTCCTCTCCAGCGGTTTCCTCCTGGTTCCCGCCACGGAAGAGTGGACCAGCCAGGGGGAAATCTGGCATTGGAACGCCGCCCAAGGCAGCTTCCAGCCCGGCATGCCCCAGGAGGATTCCCTCCAACGGCAGGGGTTCCTGCCCGCCATCTGGCTCAAACTCTCCTCCCAGGCTGACCAATAATCCCCTCAGGCCATGCGCTCCCCCCTCCTCCTCACCCTCCTCCTGCTGACCCTGATGCTCTCCTGCCAGCCGGATCCCTCCAGCCCCCAGGACACCACGCCCCCCGCCAGCACCCCCGCCGAAGAAAGGGGGATCCCAGAAGCCCCCACCCCTTCCCCCGATGACAGCGCCCCACGCTTCACCCATCCTCTGGAAGTGAACTTTGAAGGGACGCTGGACATGGGGATGCTCTACGCCCGGGAGAAGCGCCATGGGGAGTTCATGGTCAAGAATGTCAGCGACTTCCCCCAGGAAATCCAGAACATCTTCCCCACCTGCGACTGCATCCGCATGGACCACGCCTACCGGGACATCACCCTGGAACCCCAAGAGTCCCTCACCGTGGGCTTCGTCATGGATGCCTCCACGGTCACCCTGGATTCCTTCGGACGCGTCATCCAAATCAACTCCAAGGGGAACCGTCCCCTCCCCGCCAGAGTGGGCGGCCATATTCTGCCTCCCGTGGAGATCGCCCCGGGCAAGGACGTGGAGCTGGGCTTCCTTCCCACCCCCGCCACCCCCGTCGTCACCAAACTCACCCTGAAGAAAAACCCCGCCATGACCGAGGCGCTGGTGCTGGGCACGCCTCAGGAGAACCCCTATTTCCAGACCGAGCTGCGCTCCCAAGGCGAGGATCTCTACGAGTTGACCCTCACCTCCCGCCAGAATCTCCCCTACGGCAGGGGCTTCAAGACGGCGGTGCGCCTTCCCATCCTCCAGCCGGAAAGCGCCCGGGAGATCCTCCTCCTGATCACCGCAGACGTGGCGGAGTTGGTCTACTTCGCTCCGGACACCTGGAAAATCCTCCCGGAAAAACTGAAGGAAGCCGGCAGCCTCACGGAACGCTTCGCCTACGGAGAAGTGCCGGGCCTCCAGGAGGAGCGGAAAGCCGGGGATCCCGCCTCCAGCAACCGGAATCTCATGCGCATGAATCTCCTGAAGCAGAAAAACGCGGTTCCCCTGAAGTTTGTGAAGGAACACCAGGACTGGGATGACCTCTTTCTGAACCTGGACTTTCAGGTTCCCCCTGGGGTGAAACTGGAGAAGATTCGCCATCCCCAGGGCATGGAACTCCAAATCACGGTGACGCCGGAGAGTTTTCCCCCGGGAGTGACCCAACTCTCCCTGGTTCCCTTCCGGGGCACGGAGAACTGCCCGCCTATTCGTATCTCCCTGGAGACACCCTAATCCCTCCCCCCCTGGCCAACCCCCAGCACTCCTGTCCGGATTCCATGTCTCCCCGCGCCGCCCTCCCTGCCCTCCTCCTGCTGCTCCTGCTCCAGCCCTTGGAGGCAAGGCCCTTCTTCCTCCTCTTCGGCTCGGAATCCTGCGATGACTGCCGGGCCTTCCGGCAAACCTGGGAAGCCCAGGCCACTCCCCAGGATCCCCTCCTGGTCTATCTCTCCATCGACAAAGAGGAAAACTATCTCTTTCTCCGTCAGCTGGAGGAAGCCCTCTCTCCCCACAACCCCGCCTCCTCCTTCCCTCTCCTTCTGGCCGGCACCCACTTCGTGGAAGGGGTGGAACGCTTCCAGGAGGAATGCCAGGAGGCTTGGTTTGCCGAACCCATCCCGGCAATGCTCGCTCCTCTTCTGCCCGCCATCGAGGCCGCAGGAGAGCTGCCCCTCCTCTCCTGGAACGCCCCGGCGGCGCCGGCCGCCTCCACGCCGGAAGAAGCCCACTTTCGCCAGCCCCCACGACTCCTCTATCTCGCCTCCCCAGGTTGCGCCAAATGCGCCCGGCAGGAACAGGAGCTGAAGCGACTCCAGGAACGACTCCCCTCCCTCCGCATCACCCAGGTTCTCTTCTCCGACGCCAACGGCCTGGCCTACATGGAACGGGTCCGAAAGCACTTCTCCCTCCCCGATGACGATGAAAATCTTACCCCCCTGGTGGCCTGGGGAAGCGGATACCTCCACGGACGCACCGCCACCGCCGAGGAACTCTGGGAACTCCTCCAACAGGAAACCCTGCCCCCATGGTGGGAACAATCCGTCCAAGACGAGGAGCGGGAAAACGCCCTCCAGCAGGCGGACACGCTCCTCAACCGCCTCACCTGGACCATGATTCTCAACGCAGGCCTGGCAGATGGCATCAACCCCTGCGCCTTCGCCACCATCATCTTCCTGGTGAGCTATCTCCTCTATCTCAAACGACGGCGCAGCTTCGTCCTGGCCGTGGGGGCCTGCTTCTGCCTGGGAGTCTTCCTCTCCTATCTCCTCTACGGAATCTCCCTGGGATTCCTGGTACACCTGCTGAGCAAAATCCCCCTGGCCAAAATCCTCCTCTATGGACTCTTCGGACTCCTGGGACTCCTGCTCTTTGTCCTCCATCTCCGGGATACTCTCCGCTTCCGCAAGAATCGCCGGGTCAGCGACATGGACATGGGACTGGGCGTCCAGACCCATCGGAAAATCCACGACAAAATTCACCGCTGGGCCAAACTCCCCCAACACCTGGCCATCCCCGCCGCCATTCTCCTGGGTTGCCTGATCTCCACCATGGAATTGGCCTGCACCGGACAGGTCTACCTGCCCACCATCGCCGCCATCATGGACCACGGATTCCAACCCAGGGCATTCCGCATGCTCCTGGCCTACAACGTCGCCTTCATCCTCCCCCTCCTGGGAGTCACCCTGGCCGCCTACCTGGGCACCGGCGCGGAAACCCTGGCCAACTGGGCTAAAAGACACCTCCTGGCCACCAAGGTGGCCATGACTCTCCTCTTCCTGGCCATGGCCGCCTATTTCCTCACCATGGCTATCCTCGCGATTCCATGAAATAGAAATCTACCCCCCCAAAAAAGGGGTAGAAATCGAAGGTTCTAGAGGTTCTAGAGGTTCTAGAGGCGCCGAGGGTTCTCGCTACGCTTCACCCCCGTCGCAAAGGCCTGTCCTGCCACCCCTACGGGGTTCGGATTCCTATTTTGTCCTTGCCGGGGGTTCCGGTCGGCCCTTTGGGCCTCCCTTCACCCCCGTCTAGCCCATCTTTCTCACTTAGGGGGGTGTTTTGAGGCTAAACAGGCACAACAA
>JAEDMH010000177.1 GCA_016303095.1 Lentisphaeria bacterium
ACAAGAAGGAAAGACTCTAGCTCAATCCCGTAAACACGCAAGGAGCGAGGGACCCCGGTGGCACCTCGCTCCTTTGTTTCTTTTTGGGGGGGGGAGGGGAGGAAAAAGCCAGAATCTCAGATTCCGGTTTCCTTCTGGTTTGCCTCCCGTTCCCGGAGGATGCGGTGGAAGAAGAGTTGGACGGCTTCTTCCGTGCGGAAATCCAGCACATGGCCGCATTGAAAGAGTTCCTGGAGTTGGGCTTCCACCCCCAGGCGCCGGCACTGCCGGAGATATCGTCGATTTCCCTCCAGATTTCCGTCCTCGTCTCCGCAGACCAGCAGAGCGGGGGGTTGTCCTGGGCGGGGTGGGGGATAGCGTCCGCTACCCAGGGTAGCCCAGGCGGCCACGGGATATTGGGTCCAATCCTGGAAGCGGGACAAGAAGATTCCGCCGCCGGAGAAGCCGAAGAGGAGGAGGGGCGGGCAGGTTTCTGGGGGGCCGTATTCCCGTTCCAGGGCATCTTGGAGGCGTTGTCCGGAGCCGTGCTCCGGGTAGTAGTATCCCTTTCTTCCCTGGGCCAGTTCAGGCAAGGGGGAGGCGAAGGAGGCTTCCGCCAGGGCCAGATTTTCCCGTTGAGCGAAGTCCACCCAGGGGGGATGATGGACCATCCAGCCCCGTCGGTCGTTGTATCCGCTGGCCAGCACCAGGATTCCCCGGGGATGGGGGGGGAGGGGGCGGTGCCACAGGACTTCCCCCGCCATGGTCTCTCCCGGGGGCACGTCCGGCTCATCCTGGCTGGGCATGGGTTTCTCGTTCCAGAGCAGCCATCCTCCCAGACACAGCAACG
Source organism: Lentisphaeria bacterium (assembly GCA_016303095.1). Classification (GTDB taxonomy): domain Bacteria; phylum Verrucomicrobiota; class Lentisphaeria; order Oligosphaerales; family Oligosphaeraceae; genus UBA1724. Next base: position 830 of record JAEDMH010000177.1, read on the forward strand.
CCACCCCCAGAATCAGGAATCCCCGGGGAAGCCAGGGAGAGGGAGGCGGATGTCTTTTCTCCGACGCCTTCATGGGAGTTCCGGGAACTGGACGGCTCCCCGCAGAAAATCCAGCCAGAGAATCTCGGGAATTTCCGTCAGGGGAAGCCAGACGGTGGCCTCATCCTCTAGAGGGGAGATTTCCTCCTCTGCCATGAAGACCCGGCGGGGGCAGGGCAATTGCCGCAAGCGCTCTTCTTCCTCCAGGGAGAGACGGGGATCCAGCATCACCAGATAGAGGGGGCGGGTCACCCCGGAATCCTTTTGGCACAGGCGCTCCGCCATCCGGAGGGCCAGGCGCGCGCCCTCCAAATTGCCCAGGAGCAGCAGGGGACGGGGAGAATCTCCCTCCTGCCGCAGGAGCCTCCACGCCTCCTCCCAGCGCTCCTCCTCCTTTTTCTCCTCCTCCTCTTCGGAGGCCTTTTCCTGGCACACATAGAATCGTCCCTGGGCCCCGTGGCGGTAGAGGCGTTCCGCCGCATCTTGGAGGAAGCACTCCCCCGCCTCCTGATAGAAGAAGAAGGCATCCAGCTTCCGGGGGCGGGGCGCGGCCCCCGAGAGAATCTTGTCCAAGGGGCCCTGGCGCAGAGCGTGGTTCACCTCCAAGGGCAATTCCTCCCAGGCCTCCTTCAGGGCCGTGCAGGGGAAATAGACGGTGGAGCCATCGGGCATCACCATGCGCTCCGGCCACTGCTCCCGGGGAGGGATCTCTCCCGTGACGGGATCCTGGAGATCCACGATGGCCTGGAGAAAACGCCATTTCCGCTCTTCGGTCAAGCGAGAGGGGGCGTGATGCTCCACCTTTTGTCCCTCCAGATAGGGGGGCACCTCCTCCCAAAGAAGCTGGCTGCCGGAGGCCGCCGCCTGGCGCCGCAGCTGCCAGGAGGGGGTGGCTCCGTAGCATCCCCAGCTATTCAGGGCGAAGAGGGGCACTGGGCACTGGGGAGGAATGGGGTCGTATCCGCTTCCTCCGCTCCAGGCCGCCGCCAGAATCTGTTCCGGGAAGGCCGCCGCCATGTGCTGGGCCATGCCGCCCCCCGCCGATTCCCCTCCCAGCAACAGCTTGCCCGGCGTCAGGCCATACTGCGCCTCCAGCCAGGCCTTGGCCGCAAACACCACCCGCCACCATCCCGAGGCATTCTGGGTGTAATAGGGATGCTTCCCGCAATCTCCCGGGGGCGGGGAGTCAATGGATAGCGTGAAGACGGTCCAGCCGCTCCGCCGGGCGTATTCCAAGGCGGCGGCAGGGAGTCCCCGGGCCCGGATGGCCGGGGCGGCCCCCAGGAAAGGCGCCCAGAAGAGGATGCGGGAGGCACTGGCCCGGGGCTTTTCTGTATCCTCATCCAGGGGAATCACATAATGGAGTTCCGTGGAGGCATTGAAGGGAAGATCCACCCGAATCCGGGCCATTCCCGATTCCCAGGTGCCTCCCTCGATCCGGGAGGTGGAAACCAGACGGGGCTTCAGGTAAATCTGGCGCATCTGCCACCGCCATCTCCCGTAGCCCACCACGCCCACACACAGGCACACCACCATCTCCAGGAGAATCCGATTCCGCCAGGAGGAGAGAAAAGAAAAGGAAAGTCTCATGACAGGAAGGCTCCCGCCCCCTCTTATATGCCGTCGCCGCCTAATTGCATCACCAACTTCTCCGTGTCCCCATCCCCAGAATGGGAAAGATCCTGGAGATCCCGCCAGGACACCCCCTCCACGTGCCCGTCCGCAAAGACAATGTTGCACCGCCCGTCGTGACGGCAGTATTGACGCTCCACCTCCTCCAGATTGCAGGAATATTCGTGGGCAATCATGTACCAGGCCACCCAGCTTCCTCCGTTGCCCGTGCAATTGCACCGATCCAGGAACAGCACAAACCGTCCAGGCTCACGCACCCTGCTCCCCTTCAGCCACTGGGAGCGCACCCCCAAAGGACCATACTCTTTGTCCACCTGGTTGTTGTAGCCCGCCGAGGCATTGTACTGATAGCCCGTCTTGGGACGACGCCGGGGAGCCTGATCCCCCGTCCGGGTCCGATCCCAGTTCACCCACTCGTATTCCCAGGCGTCCTCGCCGCTGAAATCCGGACACAGCCACGGCTTCCAGGCCTCCTCTCCCCATCCGGTCACATCGTCCGGCGTGGGAAGCCCCCCGCGGGTGTTGCACATCAGGTTGAAACAGTAGTAGTAGAAGTTGTCCGCCAGGGCCACCCCCTCCGCTTTGCCCCATTTGGAAGGATGGTAGTAGTCGTCAAAGTCGTCCTGGTAAAGAATGGTGCCCAGTCCCAACTGACGGATGACGTTGATGCAGCTCACCCCGCGGGCTTTCCCCCGGGCGCGACTCAACGCCGGCAATATCATGGCCGCCAAAATGCAGATGATCCCCAAAACAGTCAATAATTCAATCAGGGTGAAGCGACGCGCCATGGATGAAATCCTCCTTGCGTGGAAGGGAGTGACGGGGAAAATTTATGCCTTAAGATAACACGATATTCCCTACAGTCGCAGGCCTAATTCTGGTTTTTTGTCTAGTTTTCGGATAAGAGTGATAACGTATTTGGATCCAATCGGAATGGAAAGGCTAGAGGATGTAGGAATCTATCCCTGGAGGGGCAGGCGCCG
>JAEDMH010000038.1 GCA_016303095.1 Lentisphaeria bacterium
TTGTGGTAAATTTGTGGTAAATTCTCCCGGTTGCTAGTGGTTGCACAGAGTTTCACAAATGAAACACGAACCCGCATTTCCTCCTAATTTCCCCAGGAAAGCCACATCCCTTGCAGGGACTTAAAATCTCTAGGGGGAAACCCCGTGCGGGTTCGAGTCCCGCCTCGGATACCATAAGGGGGAAACACGGAGAGGGAAACACGGGGGGCACAGAACCCCCGCTGTGCGGGGCACGGAGGACACGGAGGGGCAGAGCCTGCTGCGCATGCTCCGCCCTGGTATTTCGTTATAACTTCTTTGACTCTAGTTTATTTCTAGCTTTCTAGATCTCTAGAACCTCTAGATCCTCTATCTCTTTGCTTTTCCGAACAACCTCCCCTTCTGCGCAGCGGGGGGGGGAAGGGGGCGTTTTTCCGTGGGGGGCTGTTTTTTCCTGGAAGGAATTTCCCCAAAACCTTATGGGGAGCAGGCTACGGCCTTCAAACCCGGGTTACGTTATTTGGCCTATGAACGAAGCAGAGACACGTATCACCGTCGAGGACCTAGGCATTGCCTTCCAGCAGGGGAGGAGGCTTGTGCCTGCCGTGGACGGGGTATCCTTTTCCCTGAAGGCGGGGGAGATGGTGGCGTTATTGGGGGAGAGTGGATGTGGGAAGAGTCTCACGGCCCTATCCCTTTTGGGGCTCGTGCCCCGTCCTGGGGGTCGTCTGACCCACGGCCGGGCCTGGCTTGGGGAGCGAGAGCTCTACTCCTTGGAGGAATCCCAATGGCAGCCTTTGCGGGGGCGTCGGGTGGCCATGGTCTTTCAGGAACCCATGACTGCCCTGAATCCGGTGATGACCATTGGGGAGCAATTGGGGGAGGTGTTGCGGATTCACTTTTCCCTGGGGGGAGCCGCCTTGCGTCGTCGTTGCCTTGCGCTTTTGCAGGAAGTGGAGATTTCCGATCCTGAGAGTCGTCTGAAGGCCTATCCCCACCAGCTTTCCGGAGGATTGCGCCAGCGGGTGGTCATTGCCATAGCCCTGGCGGGGGAGCCCGAGGTGCTGGTGGCCGACGAGCCCACCACCGCCTTGGATGTGACCGTCCAGGCGCAGATCATCGCCCTGCTCTCCCGGCTGCAGAAACGACATGGGACCTCCGTGTTGCTCATCACCCACAATCTGGCCTTGGCGGCCCAGGGTTCGGATCGTTGTCTGGTCATGTACGCCGGGCAGGTGGTGGAAGAGGGGGAGACCCGGGAGCTCTTCCGTTCCCCTGCCCATCCCTACACCCGGATGCTGCTCCAGTCCCTTCCCCGCCAGGAGTTGCGTCGGCGGGACTTGCAGACCATTCCCGGCATGGTGCCCCGGGACTGGAGCCGCCTGGCGGGCTGTCGCTTCGCCCCCCGGTGTCCCTTGGCCCAGGAAGAATGCCGCCATTCCCTGCCCGCCTGGGTTTCCCTTTCCCCGGGGCACGGTTGCCGTTGCCATCGGGCGGGCACGCCCCTTCCCCAGGCAGTCACCTCCGGGCGTCTACCCTGGGGGGAAGGGGAGCTTCCTCGGGAGGTTCTTTTAGAGGCGAAGGGGCTTCGCCTTTGGTTTCCCGTCTCCTCTGGGGGGCTGTTTCGTTCTCGGCGTTGGCTCAAAGCGGTGGACGGGGTGGATTTGGTGTTGCGGGAAGGGGAGACCTTGGCCCTGGTGGGGGAATCCGGCTGCGGCAAGAGTACCGTGGGGAAGGCGTTGCTTCGGCTCTTGAAGCCCACGGAGGGAGAAATTCTTCTAGAGGGGAAGCTTTCCTGCGCCCAGTTGCCGGAATCGGGCCTGGCCCCCCTGCGTCGTCGCGTCCAGATGATTTTCCAGGATCCCTTCTCCTCCTTGGATCCCCGGCTGATGATCGGAGAAAGCCTGGCGGAGGCCCTGGAGACAAGCCATCCCCGGGCCTCAGCAGAGGAGCGGCGACAACGCATTGAGGCCCTCCTCCAGAAGGTGGGGCTCTCCCCGGAGGACCGCCTCCGCTATCCCCACCAATTCTCCGGGGGACAGCGACAGCGCATTGGCCTGGCCCGGGCACTGGCCGCCGAACCCCGCCTCATCCTCTGCGACGAATGCACCAGTGCCCTGGATGTCTCCGTCCAGGCCCAGATTCTCAACCTTTTGAAGGACATTCAGAGGGAGCTAGGAGTCGCCTACCTTTTCATCACCCATGACCTTAGCGTGGTCAGCTACCTGGCGGATCGGGTGGCCGTGATGTATCTCGGGCGCATTGTGGAGGAGGGGCCTGCCGAGGAGCTCCTCCGTCATCCCTTCCATCCCTACACTCAGGCTCTGCTGGCGGCCGCCCCCCGGCTGGAGGAGGATGTCCCAGGAGGCTTGCGCCCCACCTCTCCGGGAGCGCCTCTCTCCGGGGAGGTGCCCTCTCCTTTGTCTCCGCCCCCGGGTTGTCCCTTCCATCCTCGGTGTCCCCGCGCCACCCCGGAATGCGCCCAGGAGCCCCCCTCCTGGTTCTCCCCCTCTCCCGGCCATCGCTGCCGTTGTCTTCACCCCACCCCTCTCCCATGACTCCCTCCCTGCCTCTCCCCTTCGCCCTGCCCGAGGAACAGGGTGTCCCCTCCCAAGCCCTCCTCCATCTCCTTGACCAACTGGATGCCATGGATCAACTCCATGGACTGATCCTCCAGCGTCATGGCAAAATCCTCCTCCAGGCCAGCTGGAAGCCCTACGACGGACGGACGCCCCACCACCTGTTCAGCCTCTCCAAGAGCTTTGTCTCCTGCGCCATAGGCTTTGCCCTCCAGGAGGAGCGTCTTCGCCTGGAGCAGACCCTGGCGGAGTTCTTTCCCCGGGAAGCCTCCCTGCCCGGCGTCTCTCCCCTGGCGGGACAGGTCACCCTACGGAATCTGCTGACCATGCGGGCGGGGCAGGAGAATTGCCATCTAGGCCCCTTCCTCTTCCATCCCACGGAGCAGTCCCTGGTGGAGCGGTATCTTCAGGCGCCCATAGTCACCCCGGGGGGGCAGAGCTTCGTCTACAACAGCGGAAGCACCTACATGCTCTCCGCCGTCCTCCAGAAGGTCACGGGGCAGACCGTGGCGGAGTATCTCCAGCCCCGTCTCTTCGCCCCCCTGGGGATTCGTCCTCCCCATTGGCAGAAATGTTCCCAGGGCATTTGCCTGGGAGGCTGGGGACTTTATCTTCCCCTGGAGGAACTGAACCGCTTCACCCAGTTGCTGGCCTCTGGCGGACAATGGGAGGGGAAGCAGATTCTTCCCGCCGACTATCTCCGGGAAGCCACCTCCTTCCAATCGGAAAACGCCGCCAACTGCCGGCGGGACTGGGATTGCGGATATGGCTATCAGTTCTGGCGCTGCAGCCATCCCGGGGCCTTCCGGGGAGATGGGGCCTACGGCCAATATTCCCTGGTGATTCCGGACCACCAGCTGGCCATCACCACCCATGCCGGCATGGCGGAGATGGGGCGCATCCTCATCGCCCTGTGGGACGACTTCCTGCCCGCCCTTCAAAACGCTCCCCTTCCTCCGGATCCCCAGGGAAGCCACGCCTTGGCGGAGCGGCTGGCCCGCCTGGAAGTGCCCCGTCCTCAGGGAAGCTATCATGGCGATGTGCCAGGGGGACGCTATCGTCTGGAGGAAAATCCCCTGGGATTCCAGGAGGTGTCCTGCCAGTTCCAGGCCAACGGGGGGCGCCTCACCCTCCTGCGCCAGGGGCGCTCCTTCCCCCTGGAGTTCCGCTATGGAGACTGGTCTCGGTGCCAAGCCCCGGGCCTCTACGATGTCCATACTCCCCTGGGAGGAGAAGTGGCGCTCTCCGCCGCCTGGGAAAGCCCCACCGTCCTCCGCCTCCATATGGCCTTCCTCAACGAACCCACCCTGGCCAAATTCCGTCTGGTCTTCCAGGAAGACCGACTGGACATCACCCGGGATTTCAATCTCTGGTTCCTCTATGGCGCCGAGGACATGCATGCCCGCTGCCACGGCGTCCGTCTCCCCTAGCCTACCCTACCCTCCGCCATGCCCAAACCCCTCCTTCTCCTGGCGGCCTTGCTGTCCGCCCTCCTGCCCCTCGCAGCCCGGGAACTCCTCCTCTGGCATCAGGGAGAACCGCCCCTGCCCATTGTGGTGACCCCGGATTCTCCCGAGCCCGCCCGACAGGCCGCCGACGCCCTGTCCAAGTGGCTTACCCTGGCCACCGGAGAAGATTGGAAGGTCTCCTCCCAAGCGCCGGAAGAGGGTCCTGCCTTCCTGATTGGGCCGGTGGCGCGCCAAGGGGTGGAAGCCCCTGCCCTCCACACTCTGCCCCACGATGCCTATTGGTTCCACCTGGAGGAGGATGGACGAGTCCGTCTGGCGGGACGGGATGGACAGGGAGGGGACACCACCACCGACTTTCATCCCTTCCGGGCGGTGGAGGCCTGGAACTCCGAATTGCGCCTTTGCGCCTTTGGGGACATGGGCACTTGGCATGGGGTTCATCAGCTGCTGGAGACCCTGGGCTTTCGCTGGTACATGCCCGGCAAGGCGGGCACGGAGATTCCCGCCTTGGAGGAGATACGTCTGGAGGAGGGAGAGCGCACCGTGGCTCCCGCCTTCCCCTATCGGTATGCCTGGCTTGGCAACTTTTCCAACTCCCCCCGGGACGCCCTGTGGTATCGGCGCATCGGCTACGGCGCCCCCGCTCCCGTGGTCATCGGCCACTCCTATTGGATGATGCTCCCCCAAAGCCAGGAACACCCGGAATACTTCGCCTGGATCAACGGCCAGCGGGACACCACCAATCTCTCCACCATGGGGGGAGGGAATCTCTGCCTCTCCGCCCCCGGACAAGTGGAGGCCTGGGTGGAGCTGGCCTGCCAATACTTCCGGGAACATCCCGGGCTGGACATCTTCCCCCTGTGCCCCAATGACTGCCTGGAGCAGATCTGCCAATGCGCCGACTGCCAGGCTCAGCTTGCTCCCCATCTGGGAGAGACCGGGAAATTCTCCAATTACATTTGGGGATTTGCGGACAAGGTGGCCCGGGCACTGGCGGAGCGCATGCCGGGCAAGCGCATTGGCTGCTTCGCCTACTCCCATTACCGGGAGGTGCCGGATTGCCTGGAGGAACTGGCCCCCAATCTGGTGGTGATGATCTGCTACCAGAGACAACAGGAGCGCACCCCCGAGGGCAAGGCCCTGATCCGGAATGCCATTGCCAAGTGGAGCGCCAAGACGGGAGGTGTCTACCTTTGGACCTATCCCCACTTGAACTACTGGCGTCCCTGGCGGGGATTCCCCCGCTTCTATCCCCAGATTCTGGCGGAGGACATTCGGGAGAATCAAAAGCTGGGCGTCTTGGGAGAGTTTCTGGAGTCGGAGTCCTTTGACGGAGAGGAAGCGGCGGAAATCCGGTGGCAATACCATTTCCGCTATCCCGCCCTGAATCATCTCACCGCCTACCTCTCCTCCAAACTCCTCTGGAATCCCAGCCTGGATGTGAACGCTCTCCTGGAGGACTACTACCTCCGCTTCTATGGCCCGGCCTGCCAGCCCATGAAGGAGTTCTGGACCATGGTGGAGACCCTCACCATGGAACGGCCCGCCATCCACCCCTTCTACCAGTATGATCCGGATTCGGCCATCGCCCTCTGCGCCTTGCTGGAGAAGGCCCGGGAAGCCACCCCGGAAAAGAGCCGCTACCGGCAGCGGGTGGAGATGATCCAGGCGGAGTTCGTCCCCTCCATGGAGGCCTTCCTGAAACTGCAGAAGCGTCCCCTCCAGGAGGCGACGCTCTTCTCCCAACCCCTCCCCCTGGAAAAACGCCTCTGGGAGGAGGTCGCCCCGCGGGAGATGGTCTTCACCGATGGCACCCCGGGAGAGCTCTCCACCCAGGTGCAAGTGGCTGCGGATCCCCGGGGACTGTGCTTCACCGTCCTCTGCCAGGAACCGGAAGGAGTCCTTCCCGACGCCCCGAAAAAACGCCACGACCATCCCCAGATCTGGCAGGACGACACCGTGGAACTCCTCCTCTCCTCCCCAGAGGGAGACCGGGGATACCACCTTATCCTCTCCCCCAGCGGCGATGTCTATGACGGCACCTGGCAGGGAAAGGACGGAGGAAAGGACGACCTCTCCTGGGACCCCGCCCTGGACTATCAATGGGAGGCGACCCCCGGCCAATGGCTGGTGCAGGTGCGCATCCCCTGGGGAGATCTGGGACTGGAAAATCCGGAACGCTGCGACTTCCTCTTCAATCTCTACCGGAATCGGAAAATCGGCCCCGAACACTACCAGCAATACGGACTCTTCCCCACCTACACCAATCTGTACCGCGTGCCCACCGCCTTCGGCAAGTTGATCATAAAGAATCATAACTAGTTGATAACAAATCACTTATAAAACATCATGCATCCCCAAAGAGAAACTCTCGCCTCCCGCCTTGGCTTCATTCTCCTTTCCGCCGGCTGCGCCATCGGCCTGGGCAACGTGTGGCGCTTCCCCTTCATCGTGGGCAAATACGGGGGGAGCATCTTCGTTCTCCTTTATCTCTTCTTCCTGGCGCTACTGGCCTTCCCCATTCTGTTGACGGAGATGACGGTGGGGCGGGGAAGCCGGGCCAACATCGTCCACGCCTTCCACAAACTGGCCCACCGGAACAAGACCCTATGGGCCGTCCTGGGAGGAGTCCTTCTTTCGGGATGTCTCATCCTGATGATGTATTACACCAACGTCACGGGGTGGCTCCTTCTCTACACCAAAGGATATATCTCTCAGGATTTCCAGCATTGTGCCACGCCGGAGGACTTCGCCCAGCTTTTCCAAGGCATTGTGTCGGATCCCCGCCAGGCTGTGGCGGCCATGGTGGTGACCTGTCTGGTGGGCGGCTTTGTGTGCGCCATTGGCGTGAAGAAGGGAGTGGAATCGGTGGTCAAGGTGTTGATGGTGGTGCTTCTGCTCCTCATGCTGGTGCTGGCAGGCTACGCTCTCTCCCTCCCCAACGCCATGGAGGGATTGCGCTTCTATCTGCTGCCCAACTGGGAGCACTTTGCCCAAAAGCCCATGGAAACCGTCTTCGCCGCCATGGGACAGGCCTTCTTCACCCTCTCCGTAGGCATTGGCTCCATGGAAATCTTCGGCAGCTACCTGGACTGGAAGGTCTCCATGACCCGGGAATGCCTCTGCATCATCGCCCTGGACACCCTGGTGGCCCTGGCCGCCGGATTGATCATCTTCCCCGTCTGCGCCAGCCAGGGCATTGACGTCTCCGCCGGCCCCTCTCTGGTCTTCATCTCCCTCCCCAACATCTTCGCCCAATTGCCGGCCGGTGACTTCTGGGGAACCATGTTCTTCGCTTTCCTGGCCATGGCCGCCCTCACCACTGTCATCGCCGTCTTCGAAAATCTCATCGCCTTCCCCATGGACGCCAAATGGATGAACCGCCCCTGCTCCGCCCTGGTGGTCACCCTGGTGGTCATCCTCCTCTCCCTCCCCTGCGTCCTGGGGTTCGGACCCTGGAGTCATATCCAACCCCTGGGCCCCAATACCACCATCCTGGATCTGGAGGATTTCATCGTCAGCCAGAACCTCCTCCCCCTGGGCGGCATCTCCTTCATCCTCTTCTGCGCCACCTCCGCAGGGTGGGGAGAGAAAAACTTCCTGGCAGAACTGGAGGCGGGACAATCCTGGCATATCCCCCAACTGCTGGTACGCTATTGGAAGTACGTCCTCCCCGCCCTGATTCTCCTCATTATGTTCATCGGGTATTGCCAATAAATCCTACCCCCAAAAGAGGCTAGAAAGCTAAAGATTCTAGAGATTCTAGAGATTCTGGAGATTCTGGAAACACTGGAAACTCCCCCGTGGCGGGGCGTGCGGGTAGCGCGAACCGCCCTCTCTGTGCTCTCCGCGCGCCCGGCTTGCCGGGCCTTTCGTGCTCTCCGTGTTTAACCTCCTTGCCGGGGGTTGCGGTCGGCCCCGAGGGCCTTCCTTCACCCCCGTCTAGCGATCCTCCCACCCCTGCCGGGGTTCAGGAGGATTGCCCCCGTCCCCCTCTGTGCTCTCCGCGCCCCGCGTAGCGGGGGTTTCGTGTTCTCCGTGTTTTCCCTCCGTGCGCCCCGTGTTTGTGGACAGACACGGAAAAGGCGGGAGGAAGATTCACTTCCGCCCGCCTTGGGTTGGGGTTCAGGACTGTCCCAGGGAGGGATTAGTACATATCGTCCTTGGTGGCTCTGGTGTCAAAGCTAGTGCAGCTGCCCAATTCCACGCTGATGTAGGTGGTGTTGGACTTGGTGGCCTTGGAGAAGAGCTCCGCTGCGGTCTGGGGGGTCACGGCTTCGGCATGGCCATCCCAGAAGGACATGTTCATCTTCCGGTCATGACGGCACACGGCCCACTCGTTGGAGATGGAGGTGGTGTTGGAGCGATAGGACTCCACGTTCAGATTGCCGGACCAGTATCCCATGCCGGTATCGGCGGGGTTGCGGCCGGAGTCCCAGAGGACGTAGGTGCGGTTGGCAGGGAGGGGGGACTTGTCGGGGCGGACGTGCCAGTCGCCGGTGTAGCTGCGGCGCTCGGAATCGTTCCAAGCCCGGTCGAAGAGTCCATTGGCGCCGGTTTCGGGGAAGGCGGCGTAGGCGCGCTGGTCGCCCACGGTGGCGTAGCAGTTGTTGTGCTGGAGGGTTCTGCCGTTGTTGTTGTAGGTGGTCCAGACGGCGGTAGGGCAAGTCAGCTGCTTGTCATCGATGTATCCCAGGGAGAACTTGGGCTTTCTGTCCTCCGTAGCCATATTCTTGTAGAATTCGGAAGTGGAGATGGTGGCCTTGTAACCACAGGTGTTGGTGGTGTAGGCACCCGCGTTGAAGTGGTTGAAGACGGGATAGTATCCCTCGTAGTCGTTGGAGTACAGGATGAGAGCGAGGGTGCCCTGCTTCATGTTGTTCACGCAGGAGATGGCCCGGGCCTTGGCGCGTGCCTTGGAGAGGGCGGGCAGGAGCATGGCGGCCAGGATGGCGATGATGGCGATCACCACCAGGAGTTCAATGAGAGTAAAGGACTTTTTCATGTTTTTTTCAGGATATGAGGTTGAAGTTTTGAGGAATAGACATCCAAACCCGAAGAAATTATAGGTACTTTTTGGAAAAAAAACAAGAGGCGGAACCACATCTCTCGGGCCCGTTTACGGCAAAATATCCCCTTGCAGGAGAACATAGACCGGAGCGCAGCTCCAGCCATGGCATTCGCTGCGGGAGGAAGGAGAAGGAATCTCGGGGAAAGTGGTGTACCCCATCTCCACCAAGCGTCTCCAGGGCTCCAGCATAGGCAGGAAGAGCTGTCGATTCCCAGTTTTCCTTAGGGCTTCAAAGAGATAGAAAGAGAAGTAGAGAGTGGGCTGGATGAGGGTCTGGTCCTGGACAACTTTGGCCAGCCAGATTTTGGGGTCCACTTCCTGGGGGAGAGCCTCCGCCAGAATGGCCACTGCTTGAGCGTGGAGGCTATACCAAGGCTTTCCCGGGACATCTTGAAAGAGGGCTCGTTGGGGATCCCAGCAAAGACGTTGCACGGCCTGGAGGACTTCTTCTCCCCGGCGGGACCATCCTTTTCGGATTCCCCCTGGGGGAGTCCATCCCTCCTTCTCCCATTGTCCCATGGCTCGGCATGCCAAGACGTAGAAGAGATTGAGAATCGTTTCGGGCAGGTCGCTTTCCCGGTCGCTCTTTCCCCCGATCCACCCATCAGCCCAATCGGTCACATTCCAATGGCCCACGCATCCCACCAACCCCTGGGGCGTCCTGCGTTGATGGAAGTACTCCAGGACGGCGTTCATGCCCTCCCAGTGTTCTTGAACCACCTGGGGATCCTGGAAGAGTTGGAAATGGTCCTGGACCATGAGGATCCAGAAGAGGCTGAATCCAGGGATATACTGAGGGAAGGCGGAGGGATAGCGGGATTGGGTGAGTCCCTGAGGGGTCTGAGACCAGTGGAAATGGCGCAGGGCCTGGCGTCCCAAGGAGTCGTCTCCCGTGGCCAAATAGGAGATGAGGGCTTGGATGCGGGTATCCCCTACGTATTGGAGTTGCTCATAATAGGGGCAATCCTCGAAATGCTCATGGGCGCAGCATTGGAGAGTATGGATTCCCACCTGATAGATCTTTTCCAGCGTGGGATCCTGGGGATAGGAGAAGGATTTCCAGGGAGGGAAATCATAAGTTTGAAACTCTGCCCAAAGCACCAGCGTCATCTCCTCCTGCAATTCCAGGCTCAACTCCCAGAAGCGTCCCGTACGATACCAGAAGCTGTGATACTGCCATGGGCTTTGGGCGGGGAGACGAAGCAAATCGGCGTAGCCTCTCTCTCCGATGGTGCCCTGGGGACACCGGCGATCCGCCTTCTCGCCCTTTTCGTCAAAGAGATCCTCGGCATAGGCGAGACGCAAAGTCCCCTTGCCACCCTGCCCTGTCACATGGACCAGACTGGTCTGATTCCTTCCCAGATCCAAGATGAGCCTGGCCTTTCCCGCCGGGCACTGCACTTGGAGGAGTCCCTGGCGCAAATGGACCTGCAGGACGCCTTCCTGGGAGATCAGTCCCTGGATAGGCCAGGGAGTCTGGGCCATCCTTCGGATGGTTCGGGGGACAAGAAGCCAGGGGGAATAGGGATCCGTGCGCAGGGTTGTTTTCACGCAGGCGCGAGCCAAAGGGAGAGGAGCGCACCATCCCTGGGGATTGGCTTGTGGCGTGTTCCAGAAGGAGTCGTGGCGTTGGAAATCCACCTCATCCATGGGGGGCGCGGGAATCAGAATATTCTCTCCCCAGGCCTGGCTCCATTCCCTGGGCGCCCTTCCCCCGTCTTGCTTGGCCAACCACTGGGAATCCAGGTCCAGTCGGAGTTCCTCCTTTCCCGTTTCCGGATGGACGCCTCGTCCACAGAAGAGGAGTCCTCCCCCTGCGTGGAGTTCGCTCCAGGGGGAGGCACTGGTGCGCCAGCCCCCTCGCCAGACCACCACTTCCAAGGCTAGGATATGCTTGCCCGGAGCCACGGGGAGGCAGTAGGTGTCATAGGCATAATGCTGCAAATCCCCCCGGGCAGGACCGCAGCCCGTATAGGCCCCATCCAGATAGAGGCGATAGCGACAATCTGCGGAGAGAGCCAGATGGAGAATCAGGGGATGGGCAAGGGAGAACTCCCGGCGGAAGAGAGCATACCCCGGGGTTCCTGCCGTGGTCTGGGGAAGCCACCACCAGTCGCTTTCATGAAGAATAGGCGTCCAATCCCAGGGAGCAGCAGAGGAGGCGAACATGGTCATTCACTCTAGGGTTCATGGCGGGGCATCTTCCCGATTACTCTGTTTCCCGGAAGAGGAATCCCCTGGTTTGGAGAATCTTTCGCAGAGCATTCGGAGCGAGGGCATCGGGCATCCGGTGCTTTTCCAGGGAGAGGGCGGCGGCGGTGCCGGCAATTTCTCCCGTGAGGGCAGCGGCGGGAATGACCCGGAGAGCCTCCCAGGCATCCCCGTCGGCACTGACGCAGCGCCCTGCCGCCAGCACATTGCGGAGGCCCCGGGGAAGAAGTATTTCATAGGGGATTTCCCAGACGCACCCGGGCTTTCTCCAATCTCCATAGAGGCCCACGGAATCCGGATATCCCTGACGTTGTTCCTTCTTCTCCAGAGTCTTCCTGCCCTGGATGCGGGCGATTTTCCGGAACTGAGGCATGGCGGGAAGATGGAGAGGGAAGAGAGAATGCCGATCCTCCCCCGTGGCATAGGCCTGGTCGTAGAAGCGTCGGCAACTTTCCCAGGTATTTCGGACGTGGCGGGTCAGGGTATCCTGGGAGAGGGGATTTCCCATGCGGCATTCCTCGGCCTCAATGCTGCCGAAGGCTTGGATGCCGATTTGGGGCGTCAAATGGAACGCATGGGTCTTCCCTCCGAAATCCAGGATCCAAGGGGTTTGGAAATTTTTGCCCGTGGGAGTCGGCAGTCCCGCCTGGCGGGCCAAGGCGGCGCTGCCCGTGGCATCCACGAATCGCCTGGCCTGCAGCCACCCCCTGCCCTCTCCATTTTCCACCTCCAGCCCCGATACCACCCCCGATTCCCGGCAACGGGTGGCGCATACCAAAGTATCCAGCAGAAGTTCCACTCCGGCCTCTTTCAGAATTTCGTCCAGCGCCAAGGTGAACCCGGCGGGAGAGAAGATACACTGGTATCGCCCCTCCGCCTGAAATCCTACGAACCCGTCTTGGGGCCCGCCCCACTCCTGGGGAAGGTCGCAGGGGCTGTATTTCTGGCTGCGATGGAGCAACTCCGCCGCCAAACCGAAGGAGACCTGGCGTCCTTTTCCATCGCAGAGAGGGAGATAGATGAAGATCAACCCGGAGGTTGCCAGCCCACCCAGGAGGATCTGCTTTTCCACCAGGGCGGTGCGGTGTCCCCTGTGGGCAGAGGCCACGGCGGCGGCCACGCCAGCCACGCCCCCCCCGGCCACCACCACGTCATACTCTTTCCGAAATGCAAACCCCATCGTTCCAGAATCCCGTGCGGCTTTTGTTTCCGAAGCGGTTCTACTCCTGGGCGCGAAGCTGCTCCTCAATGGCGGCCAGGAACTTCTGGGAGAACTCCCGATCCCCGGTCTTGGAGAACTTGATCTCCACGGTCACCTGCTCCTGGGCATCCAGCTTCAGCACCACGGAGATCCGGGCCTCGTAGACATCCTTGTATTCATAGGAGATGAAGCTGGTCTGATTGTCCCGGGAGAGCTGGCGAAGAATCAAGGTCTTGGCGGCGGAGCGCACCGCCTTGTCCGCCTCCAGGAGATTGCATCCCAAATTGGCGGAATAGACTCCGCTGAGGCGGCCATAACGTTCATTGGCCACCAGGCTGCCGGAGGCGGGAGCGGGCTGCACCTGGATGCAGGAGGCGAGAACCAGGGTGGCGACAAGAGACAAGGCGAGGAAAGAAAAAAGATTCTTCATGGCAGTGGGGGGGAGTATCTTGCGTGGGGAGGACGGGAAAGGGACCTCCCCGGGATGTGGTTGTGTGTTCCGGGAGAAAATTCGGCGCCCCCTCTTCTTCCCGAGGAGGGAAAAAGGGGAAAGGGGACACTTTCTCAATATAGCCCGGAGGGGTGTTTTTGTGGAATTTTCGCCCCTGGGAACGTCCCCGCTACTGGGACATCAAGGAGACCAGGGCACGGGTCACAGCGGCAGGCATTTCATCCGCCAGCATAGGAGGATTTTGGTCAGCGGCCAGCCCATGGAGGAAGGCCCCCAGGCGGGCGGCCTCCGCCGGGGGAAGTCCCTGGGCAAGGAAAGCGCCGATGACGCCGGCGAGCACATCGCCGGAGCCGGCGGTGGCCAAGCGGGGATTTCCCGAACCATTGGTGGTCAGGCGAGAGTCTGCGGGATCGGCCACCAGGGTGCCCGGCCCCTTCCAGAGCACCACGCATCCTGTGCGCCGCGCCAGAGCCATGGTCCGGCTCTCCCGGCTTCCCTGAGAAGCGAGGCCAAAGGCCTGTTCCAGGCGGGCGGCTTCGCCCTCATGGGGAGTGAGGACCATGTTTCGGCAGATGAAGGGAGGAGGGAGGAGGGAGGGCGTGGCGGCCATGCGGTTCAGGGCATCGGCGTCCACCACCTTGGGCAGAGGGGTAGCCAGGGCCTCGGCCAGAAAGGGATCCAGGGCGGGAGGATTGTCCATGCCTGGTCCCAGCACCAGGGCGGTGGCCCGTCGGCACTCCCGTCTCCATGCCTCCAGGGATTGGCGGGAGAAGGTGCCCTGGGCGGGCTCCTCCGGAAGGCGGTGGACAATCAGAGCCATGGGCACGGAGCAGAGAATCTCCGTGGAGGAAGGCACGCACACCACCACCACGCCGGCGCCGGCCCGCAGGGCGGCTGTCCCCGCCAGGAGAGGAGCGCCGGAATAGCGCCGGGAGCCGCCCGTCACCACCAGGGTGCCATGGCTGTATTTGTGGCTCTCCGCTCCGTAGACCGGCAGGGAGCGGCGAGCCTGCTCCCGGCCATAGGGTTCCCCTGCAGGGAAAGAGAGGGAAGAGAGGGGGCCGGCCATGGGGAAAAGCGCCTAGGACTCCCGTTGCAGGGCGCGATAGGCGATGTCCCGCCGATACTCCGCCCCCTCCCAGGAGATGAGAGAGACGCCCTGGTAGGCCTTTTCCACAGCCTGGCGAACCGTGGCCGCCCGGGCGGTGACCCCCAGCACGCGGCCCCCATGGGTCACCAGCCGCCCCTGCTCATCCCGACGGGTGCCTGCGTGAAAGACCAGACACCCTGCCTCTTCCGCCTGGGCAATGCCCTGAATGGGAAGTCCCTTGGGATAGGCGCCGGGGTAGCCCTGGGAGGCCATGACCACGCAGACAGCGGGATGGGGAGACCAAGTGAGCGTCACCTCCCCCAGGCGTCCGTCCGCCGTGGCCACCAAGGCCTCCACCAGATCGGAATCCAGCCGAGCCAGCACCGCCTGGGTTTCCGGATCCCCGAAGCGCACATTGAACTCCAGCAGCTTGGGACCTTCCGCCGTCACCATGATGCCGGCGTAGATGATGCCCCGGAAGTACAAGCCATCTTCCTGCACGCCCTTCAGGAAGGGCTGGAGGATGCGACTTTGAATCTCCTCCATCAAGGCCGGCGTGACCACAGGGGCGGGAGAGTAGGCCCCCATGCCGCCCGTGTTGGGGCCCTTGTCTCCGTCATAGGCCCGTTTGTGATCCTGGCTGGAGGCCAGGGGAACGATGGTCTTGCCGTCGCAGAGCGCCAGAATGGAGGCCTCCTCTCCCGTCAGGCATTCCTCCAGGAGCACCCGGGAGCCTGCGGCGCCGAAGGCGCCCTCGAAGCAGGATTCCACGGCCTCCCGGGCGGCATTCAAATCCGTGGCCACCACCACTCCCTTTCCTGCGGCCAGACCGTCGGCCTTCACCACGATGGGGGCGCCCGTCTCCTCCAGATATTGGAGAGCCTCCTGGCGGTTGGTGAAGATCCGGGCCTTGCCAGTAGGAAGGCCGTGGCGGGCCATGAAATCCTTGGCGAACGCCTTGCTGCCTTCCAGTTGGGCGGCCCGGCGATCCGGCCCCACAATGCGCAGTCCCCGTTCCCGGAAGAGGTCGACGATGCCCTCGCAGAGCATGGCCTCCGGCCCCACCATGGTGAGGCCGATGCCGTGGCTCTGGGCAAACTTCGCCAGTTCCTCGGGAGTTTTGGCGGAGACGGGAATGGCCTGGGGAATGCCGGGATTGCCCGGGGCCCAATAGAGCTTGCCGGCCAGGGGGCTCTGCATCATCTTCCAGGCGATCGCATGCTCGCGGCCGCCGGCGCCAACCAAAAGGATATCCATTGTGTTCATGCCGTGGAGGGAGAAAATTTCGGGGAGGAAAGTCAAAAGGAGAGGGGGGAGCCGGAGAGGAGGCAAAAGTCCTGCCCATTCCCGCCTCTCAAAAGCGGAAAGGCCGCCCCGCCGAAGGAAATTCCCCTGCGGCTGGACGGCCCAATTTGGCGGCGGAGACCTCCCTCTTGGCTCCCGGGAGCCAAGGGGCGGCCAGGAGGAAGCCCTTAGGCTCCCACTTCCTCACCCACCAGCCAGCGCACAAAGCGCTTCACCACCACGCCAGGAGCGACCTTGGCCAGGGTGGTGTGCTCGTCGTCAATCCAAGGCATGTCCATAAGGCAGATTTCGCTGAAGCGCTTGTTCAGCTTGCCCTGGAGGATGCCCGCCAACACCTTCTCCGGCTTGCCCTGGAGCTTGGGATCGGCGGCGGCAATCTCCCGTTCCTTCTCAATGAAGGAGGCGGGGACATCCTTGCTGGAGATGTAGGTGGGGTTGCTGGCGGTGATGTGGAGAGCGATGTTGTTCAGCAGAGCGGGGTCATCGGTGCCGGCCACTTCCACCAGGGTGGCGTAGGGCTGGGCGGTGTGCAGGTAGTAGGCCAGCTTACCGCCGTCGGCGGCAGTCCACTTCACGGCGCGGCGGATGGACATGTTCTCGCCGATCTTGCCGATGAGGGCGTGGAGGTCGGCCTCCATGTCGGCAACCAGCTGGGCGCTCACATCCCCTTCGGCCTCATAGGAGAGAGCCTTCTGGGCGGCCTGCTGGACGAAAGCCTTGAACTCGGCGGTGCCGGCCACGAAGTCGGTCTCGCAGAGGGCTTCCACCAAAGCCACGCTGTTGCCAGCGGCGGCCACGCCCCACTTGCCCTGGTTCACCGCACGGCCAGCCCGCTTCTGGGCCTTGGCCATGCCCGCCTTGCGGAGGTACTCAATGGCGCCGTCCACGTCGCCATTGCTCTCCAACAGGGCCTTCTTGCACTCCATCATGCCGCAGCCGGTCTTCCGGCGCAGCTCCATCACTTCCTTCGCACTGATGTCAGCCATCGTAAAATTCTCCTGATTCTCTTAGGTCTGGGAACCACCCCCTCCGGGAGTGGCCCAATTCCCCCCGCCTGCCCCCATTTCCTCAGGGGAAGCCACAGACGGGGGACTTCTTCTCCGTCCGGATTGGCGGAAGACTAGGCCTTCGCCTCCTCGGCAGGAGCCTCGGCGGGAGCCTCCTCCTCGGAAGCCTTGTCATCCCGGGCGGCCTCGGCCTCCGCCGCGGCAGCCTGGGCAGCGGCCTTCTTCTTGCCGGCCATGTTGCACCCTTCCTGGACAGCGTCCTGGAGGGCGGAGACGATCACCTTGATGGCCCGCAGAGCATCGTCATTGCCGGGCACCACATAGTCGATGCCATCGGGATCGCAGTTGGAATCCACCAGAGCCACCACGGGGATCTGGAGCTTGATGGCCTCCTGAACGGCGATGTGCTCCCGATCCACGTCGATGATCACCACGGCGGCGGGCAGTCCGGGCATATCGGCGATGCCGCCCAGGGCGGTCTCCAGCTTGTTGAGTTCCCGCTTCAGGCCGGCCACCTGCTTCTTGGGCATCTTGTCAAAACTGCCGTCCTGGCTCTGGGTGCGCAACTTCTTCATGGCGGCCACCCGGGTCTGCACCACCTTGGCGTTGGTGAGGGTGCCGCCCAGCCAGCGGTCGCACATGTAGGGCATGCCCACGCTCTCGGCGGCGCCCCGGACGATCTCCTGAGCCTGACGCTTGGCGCCCACGAAGAGGATCTGTCCGCCCTCGGCGGCAGTCTGGGTGAGGAAATCGCAGGCGACAGCCAGCTGTCTCATGGTCTTTCCCAGGTCGAAAATGGTGATGCCATTGCGGGTCCCGTAGATGTATTTCTTCATCTTGGGGTTCCAGCGACGGGTCTGATGGCCAAAGTGAACTCCTGCTTCCAGCAGGTCGGTGATGGTGATCTTCGCCATGGTGTGGTTTGACTCCTCTTCGTGTGATTCGGGCTTTGTCTCCGCCAAAGCTTCCCAGGGGAAAGTCAGGGGAGAAAGGCAAGCGCCGACAGGGCCGAGTGTTGAGGTGAAAACGCCCCCCGTCCCAAGACAGGCGGGCAAATGGCATAATGTATGGTCAACCTGGAATTTTTCAAGGCAATCAAAAGCCTATACAGAGACAGACAACACCCTTATTTCCCCAGAAGAACCCACGCCCCCCCCCTGGTCGACCTGGCCCGCGTAACGGGGCTTTTCGTGCCCGACCTGTGCCCCGCAGGGCATCTCTGTGTCCTCTGAGGTGGACCGCAGATTCCGGGGGTTCTCGCTGTCGCTTCACCCCCGTCGATTCCGTGCCTCCCACCCCTACGGGGTTCGGATTCGATTTCTGACCTTGCCGGGGGTTCGGGCGGCCCTCTGGGCCTCCCTTCACCCCCGTCTAGCGATCCTCCCACCCCTGCCGGGGTTCAGGAGGATCTTCCCCCATCCCCCCAGCGGGGGGGCTAGAAATCTAGAAATCTAGAAATCTAGAAATCTAGAAATCTAGAAATCTAGA
>JAEDMH010000039.1 GCA_016303095.1 Lentisphaeria bacterium
GCATCCTGTCCTCCTGTCATTGATGCTGTAATGTACATCCTCTCGCGTTCCTTTGTCAGCGTCATCTCAATTTATCCCCGAATAAATAGAGATGCCCAAAACTATCGATTCTCGGCAACCCTCCGCCGACTCCTCCCCGTCGCCGCCCCCGCCCTCCTGGGACTCCTCTTCCTGGGAACCGCCTGCACCCTCCGAAAACGGGAATAGATGCTCTAGATGTTACATCCTAAGGAAAAAATCTAGAAATCCACTAGAGTCAAGAAATTGATAACAAAACACAGGGGCGGGACGTGCGAGGTAGCACGAACCGCCCCGACCTGCTCTCTGTGTGCCCGGCTTGCCGGGCCTTCCGTGGCTGACCTGTTTTGAATCTCCGTGCACCCCGTGTTTCCCCTCCGGGGGTTGCGCTGACGCTTCACCCCCGTCGAAATCGGGCCTTCCACCCCTACGGGGTTCGGCTTCGGTTTTGGTCCTTGCCGGGGGTTGTGGTCGGCCCCTTGGGCCTCCCTTCACCCCCGTCTAGCGATCCTCCCACCGCTATCGCGGTTCATGAGGATCCCCCCCTTACCCCTCAAAAAAACATCCCCCGAGGCGGGACGTGCGGGTAGCACGAACCGCACCGACCTGCTCTCTGTGTGCCCGGCTTGCCGGGCCTTCCGTGCCTGACCTGTTTTGAATCTCCGTGCACCCCGTGTTTCCCCTCCGGGGGTTGCGCTGACGCTTCACCCCCGTCTAGCGATCCTCCCACCGCTATCGCGGTTCATGAGGATCCCCCCCTTCCCCCTCAAAAAAAACATCCCCCGAGGCGGGACGTGCGGGTAGCACGGACCGCCCTCTGTGCTCTCTGTGTGCCCGGCTTGCCGGGCCTTCCGTGCCTTCCGTGTTTCCCCTCCGTGCCCTCCGTGTTTTGAATCTCCGTGCCCTCCGTGTTGAAGCGGCGGCGTGTGTATTGGGTTAAGGTCTTTGGAGTTGTCGGGCGAGTTTCATCCAGTCGGCCTGGGAGAGTCCGGCGGCATAGGGGAAGAGCCGGAAGGAGAGGCGATGGATGCCGGCATGGAGTCGGCATTCCTCCACCGTATCTTCTCCGCAGGAGCGGGTTCCCAGTCCCCGTTGGTGGAGATCCAGATTCAGGAAGGTTGTCTGTCTTGGGGTCAATTCATTTTGATGTCGTGCGGTGAAGAGATCCTCTGGGGCATACGGGAGAGCGGAGGCTTCCAATGTCATGCCCACGCCCACGGCCATGAGTCCCACCCTTCCATTTTCCAGGGCGACGGCCCGGATCTCGGTGTGATTTCCGGACTCCTGGGGCTTCACATAGGGGAAGAGCTGTTGATCGACCCTTTGTTCGTAGTATCCCACGAGGCAACCCGTCTTTCTGTCCCAGTAGCTTTCCTGGGGGCCGTTTCCGAAGAAGCGGAGAGTTTGGAAACCGGAGGTCAAAGGCAGAGAGACGCCCAGGCGGGGCACATCCTCCAATTCCTGGGGCACCTGGAAGGTGAGATTCACCTCCAGGGAGCCGTCCAGCCGGAAGTGGAGTTGTCGTTCCACGGTGAAGGACGCCTGGTTTTTTGCGGCATAGGAAGCCTGGCTATGCATAATCAGGGAGCCATCCTCCTGGAGGGCGCTGGAGGCCAGCTTTTCCCCTTTTTGGAGATGGAAGAGATCCCATTGATCCAGCCAAGTGTGGGCCATCCGCCAGGGATTTTGGATTTCGCTGAGGATGCCATCGTTGTCCACCAATCCCCGGACGAATTGTTCGGCGGCCATTCCCTGGAGGATTTTTTCTCCCCGGAAGAGCCATTGATCGGGCATGGCCCCATCGGTGAAATGGACCAGGCTTTCTCCGTCATTGATGGTATTTTCGCTGAAGGCCAAGTGTCCGGCTGGCAGCGAGGGGAACGTGTCCTGGGGCTTTTCGGGGATCTGGTTCGTGAGGCAGAACTGCTGGCATGCCACCACAGAGTTGGCGGGAGCCCAAGGCGTCTCCTCTTTCTGGACTCCCCGGATGGTCAGAAAGACCTCCTCTCCGGGAAGGCGGGAGAGCCCATCCAGGAGAGATTTCCCCAGGGTCACCGTACGGCACTCCCCGGGGCCCAGGCCGGCCGTGGCCTCCTCCGGCACGTTACCCTGCCGGAGGAGCTGTCCCTCCTTCTGGAGTTCCCAGGAGAAGGACAAATCATCCAGGGTGGTGAAATAGCGCCAATTGCTGAGGCGATATTCCTGGCCAGCGGGGGTTTGGGCCTGGAAATCGAAGGGGCGGGCCAAATGCTGGAACTCCTGGCAGGAGGGATGGGGCGTGCGGTCCGGAAGCACCATCCCGTTGATGCAGAAATTGCCATCGTTGGGCTGGTCGCCGAAATCTCCCCCGTAAGCCCAGTAGCCCTTCCCCTGGTCATCCGTCTTCCGCAACCCCTGATCCACCCAGTCCCAGATATATCCTCCCTGGAACCGGGGATACTTCCGGAAGAATTGGAAATACCGGTGGAGGCTGCCATTGGAATTGCCCATGGCGTGGGTGTATTCGCAGGGAATGAAGGGACGGGACTCCACGGGCATATTGTCCCTGGCCCAGGCCTCCATGGACTCGAAGGAGGGATACATGGGAGAGATCGTGTCGATCCAGGCCTCCCCGTCATGGGGCACGTAGAAGCCGTGTCCCCGTTCATCCAGGGTAATCTTGTCGGTCAGCTCGCAGTAGTGGACGCCCCGGGAAGGATCGTAGGCCTTCGTCCAGGCGGCCAGGGCGATGAAGTTCGCGCCTTGGCCGGACTCGTTGCCCAGAGACCATAAATGGATGCAGGGGAAGTTCTTATAAATGACAACCATGCGGCGCATCCGATCCATCATGGAGGGGAGCCAGCGGGGTTCGTCCGTCAGATGCTCGAAGTAGGCATGGCATTCGATATTCGCCTCGCTGATGACATAGAACCCCAGTTCGCTAGCCAAGGCGCAGAGCCGTTCGTCATTGGGATAGTGGCAAGTGCGGATGGCATTGAAATTCAGGGATTTCATCAGCAGGAGATCCTGCCGGATGCTTTGGGGCGTCACCGTCTTCCCCATTTTCTCGTCGAAATCGTGCCGATTCACCCCCAGGAACTTCACGGGCTTTCCATTGATGAGGAGGCATCCCTCCTTTCGGCGGACGCTGCGGAAGCCCACCGTGGTTCCCGTGGCCTCCACCACCTGGTTCTGGGCATTCACCAGGCAGACCGTCAGGCGATAGAGGGAGGGAGTTTCGGCGCTCCAGCGCTTCACCTGGGGGAAGGAGAAGGTCGCTTCCGCCAGGGGCTGGAGGCGTTCCTCCTTGGGATAGTGGTACATGTTGCCGTTCTCGAAGAAAGGCAGCTCCTTCGGGGTTTCCCAGAGGGGGGTCTCTCCGTCGTAAAGTTGGATGCGGAAGCGCCATCCCTGGGGGATGACGTGGGCCTTTCGGAAGGCGGCATCCAGCCGGAGGGTGAGAATGCCGGTGGATTCCGTCTCCTCGTCCAGGGTGGTCTGGGCGAAGACATCGGCGATGTAATTGGCGGGGGTGTATTGGAGATAGACATCCCGGATCAATCCGGCCATGCGCCAGTGGTCCTGGCATTCCAGGAAGGAGCCATCGGACCACCGGAGAACCAGGACCGTCAGCTGGTTTCTCTGTCCCGGCTTCACGAAGTCGGTGATGTCAAACTCGCAGCTGGTGCGGGAATCCTTGGCCATTCCCACACCCTGTCCGTTCACGTAGACGAAGCCGCAGGTCTCCATGCCTCCAAAATGAAGAACCAGCCGCTCCACCTTCTCCCGCACCAGGAACTCCCGGCGATAGACCCCGCAGGGATTTCGTTCTGCGGGCACCAGGGGCGGCGTATCCCCGAAGGGCATGGAGACATTCACATAGTGGGGATAGTCAAAGCCCTGGCACGTCCAGTTGCCCGGCACCTGAATGGGGGCCTCTCCCTCCCATTCCGCTCCCTCCAGCAGCGCCATGGGCACCTCCTCCGGACGGGAGAAGAGCCAGAAGCGCCACTGGCCATTCAGGCTTTCGATGGCGGGGCAGGCGAAGGGCTCCCAGCTTCCCTTCCGGGCTTCCTCCTCCGTGGTCCAGGAGAAGAGGGGGGAGCGACTGGGGAGCAGATTCACCTGGGGCACCATGGGGGATTCCCAAAGGCGCGTTGTCAAATCGAAGAGTCTCATGACGGGGTCGGAGTGCAGGAGAAGAGAGGAGGAGGGATGGGACTAGGCCAGTTCCTGGAGGATTTTGGCGGCGGCTTCTGCGGGATCGGGAGCCGCCAGAATGGGGCGGCCCACCACAATGAAATCGGCGCCCGCCTCCTGGGCCTGGCGGGGCGTCATGATCCGTTTCTGGTCCCCGGCCGCCGCCCCGGCGGGACGAATGCCCGGCACCACCGTCAAAAACTCCTCCCCCAATTCCTTCCGCAGGAGGGGGAGCTCCAGGGCGGAGCACACCACCCCGGAAAGCCCCGCCTGCCGGGCCAATTTCGCCAAACGCAACACCTGCTCCTGGGGAGAGGCATGCACCCCCACCGCCTCCAACTGGGCCTGATCCATGCTGGTGAGCACCGTCACGGCAATGACCCGGGCCCCCGTCTCCTTCATGGCCTGGGCGGCGGCTTCCAGCATGGCGGGGCCCCCGAAGGCATGGACATCGATGATGTCTCCGCCAATGAGGGCGCCGGAGCGGATGGCATTGGCCACGGTATTGGGGATATCGTGGTATTTCATATCCAGGAAGACCTTCTTCTTCCGGGCCTTGAGCTCCTGGAGCACCTGGGGGCCGTAGTGGGTGAAGAGCTGTTTGCCCACCTTATACCACTCCACCTGGGGGCCGATGCGGTCCACCATGGCCAGAGCCTGTGCCAGCTCCGGGAGATCCAGGGCGCTTATCAAGGTCGTCTTCTTGGTCATCATTCGTCTCCGTTTGTTTCTGGTTCTTCAGGGGTCTCCGGGGAAAGGGGCTTTTCCTTCTGGGGCAGAGAGGGGAGAGCCGCTCCTCGGCGAAGGAAGCATCCCGCCAGCTGTCGGCTCCGCCGGTGGAGGGCAAGGCAAGTCAGGGCCATTCCCAGGGCATGGCAAAAGAGCATCGCCAAGGAGAAGACGAGCCAAGTATGCCGGAAGGGTTCTCCCACGAAAAAATAGAAGCCGAGATGGAAGGCTGCTGCTATGGCCATCAAGAACCCTTCCCCCGAATCCAAAGCGCAAAACAGAATCATGCCCGCAAACAAGCCGACCAAACACACACAGCTTAAGCCGCCCAGCAGCCTTCCAGGAATATTCAACAGCCCACGGCCAAGGGAATGACGAGGAAACAGCCTCCCGTAATACAAAGACTTCCCCAGGAAAATCAAGGGGAAGCACACCACCCAGAGGGACGCAAAAACCACGGAATACACATAGCCCAAATCCCATCTATCGGTGTCCATCAGATAGTCGCCCCACAATCCGGTCAGCGCCTTCATGCTGAACCATCGGGGAGAGGAGGAGAATCCCAGGACGACGAGGGAGAGGAAGAGAAAGAGGTCGGGGATGGCCCGGAAGCGGCCAGGGCGGGAGAAGGGGCGGCACAGGATGAGATAAGAGAGGAAGAAGCAAAAAGAAGCCGCCTCTGGCCAATATCCCAAGGAGAAAGGGGGAGCCAGAGACGGCATGGATTGAACAAACAGGGACAATAGCAGGAGAGACAAGATAACAACTCCGACAAAATACAGAGTCAGAGAGAGGAGGCGTCTTGCCATAGGTGGGGGATGGGGAGAAGGAGGGTTCTCGCTAGAGATCGTCCAGATGCTTGGCGTACTGATTGCCATCCATCAGCAAATTCAGTTCGTTGGGATCATCGTACTCCATCTTGAAGAGCCAAGCCTTCTTCCAATCCAGGTAGATTTGGGAGGGGTCGTCCAACACGTCCCGGTTGACTTCCACCACTCTGCCTGTCAAGGGGCAGCGCAGGTGGCGGATGCGGTTGCGCACATGGAGATGGATGACCAGGGAATCCATGCCCAGTTCATCCCCTTCCATGGGAATGTCGATGCTGGCGATATCCGTCAGTTCCTCCGCCAGATAGTCGGTGATGCCCACCTTGGCGGTCTGGTCTTCCTTGTCGACGCTGGCCCAGACATGATACCGGTTGAAGACAAAATCTCTCTTGGGATTTTCGGGATCCTTGCTGGGGTATTCAGGTTCTTTGCTGGGGTGTTCGGGGCTCATAGTATTCTACTCCTTAGATTCCCTGAGGGAAGACTCCCTTGGTTCCCTGGCCTTTCTTCTCCAGGAGGATGGGGAGGGAGAAAGGCGAGACCGAAGGGGAAGAGAGGGAACGTCGTGGATGGGTGGGGGAGAGCCGCCGGGGCGAAAAGAAGGGGTTGTCCTTGGGGGCGTCTCCGGAGGTTTCTCGTTGGTGTCCCCCTCCCTGTTCAGGTTCCCGAAAGGCGGGGGGTCTTTCTTGGGGGCGGTCAGGACGGTTGAGGAAGAAGCGCATCCACCATGCTTTCAAAGGCCTTCGCCGTGGCGGAGGAGGCGTAGCGCTCCACAAAGGGTTCTCCTGCATCTCCCCCGGCGCAAACCTGGGGATCCAAAGGCAGACGCCCCAGGAAGGGAACCCCATACTGCCGGGCCAATCCCTCTCCCGCCCCCTGGGAGAAAATCTCCACCCGCTCTCCGCAGTGGGGGCACACAAAGCCGCTCATGTTCTCCACAATGCCCAAAACGGGCAGGGAAAGCTGGGAAAGGAAATTCAGGGACTTGCTCACATCGGTGGCGGAAATCTGCTGGGGCGTGGTCACCAGAATGGCGCCATCGGCCTGGGGGAGAAGCTGGCAGGTGGAGAGGCATTCGTCGCCGGTGCCGGGAGGGGTGTCAATCACCAGGGCGTCCAAATCCCCCCAGGCCACATCCCCCAGGAGCTGGCGAATGATGCCGTGCTTCATGGCGCCCCGCCAAATCACCGCATGGTCGGTCTGGGGCAGCGTGAAGCCAATGGACATCACCTTCAGATTCAGGGAGCCCATCTCCACGGGAAGGAGCTTCTCCCCCTCCGCAAAGAGAGGGGCCCCCTCCAAGCCCAGCATCTTCGGAATGCTGGGACCATGAAAGTCCACGTCCAGCAACCCCGTGGCCCATCCCCGCAGAGAAAGACTGGCCGCCAAATTGGCCGCCACGGTGCTCTTGCCCACCCCGCCCTTCCCGGACATCACAAGGAAAATGTGACGAACCCCCTTCAGGTTCTCATGCACCGCCCGGGTATCGTCGTGGCACTTCCCGCCACAACTCTCGCAGTCGCCCCCGCTGGGACAATGGGGATGGTCGCTCTTGTTGCTCTCCATAAACTAAAAGAAAAAGAAAAAGGTGGGACAGAAAAAAAAGGCTCCCGAAGATCCCCGCCCCCCCAGAAAAAAACATCCCCGCCCAGGGAATCCACAGAAAAAGTTTGCCGGCAAATATAGCCTATGGGGAAAAATTGCAAGGAATGGGGAAAGGGAAACTGACAGATTTTCCAGATTTTCTAGACAAATTCGGACTTTTTGCGACAACGCACGATACTCTCCCGCCCTTCTCCTTCCCTTCCGCCACCCTCCCCCGCATTATATTCTATGTCTTGCGCGGGCTCGTGCGGAACGAGTGCCCTTTCCTCATTGGTCTTTACGGAGTCCCATTTCCATGTCTGACATCATCACCATGACCCCCCAGGGTCTTGTCACCGGAGATCATCCTGTCATTCCCTTCATTGAGGGGGATGGCATTGGCCCGGACATTTGGCGTGCCACCCAGTCCGTTGTGGACGCGGCGGTGGAGAAGGCCTATCAGGGGCGTCGTTCCCTGGAGTGGCTGGAGGTTCTTGCGGGGGAGAAAGCCTTCCACGCCACGGGCTCCTGGCTTCCCGAGGCCACCCTGGACGCCTTCCGGAAATATTTGGTGGGCATCAAGGGCCCCCTGACCACCCCCATTGGGGGAGGCATTCGCAGCTTGAACGTGGCCATTCGCCAAGCCCTGGATCTTTATGTCTGCCTGCGCCCGGTGCGCCATTTCCAGGGAGTCCCCTCCCCCGCCAAGCATCCCGAATGGGTGGACATGACCATCTTCCGGGAGAACACGGAGGACATTTACGCAGGGGTGGAGTTCAAGGCGGATTCTCCCGAGGCCAAGCGCATCCTGGAGTTTCTGAAGACGGAATTTCCGGAGCACTTCGCCCGGATCCGTTTTCCCCAGGAGTGCGGCATTGGGGTGAAGCCGGTCTCCCGGGAGGGCACCCAGCGTCTGGTGGAGGCCGCCATTGAATACGCCATCCGGGAGGAGCGGGATTCCGTCACCCTGGTGCACAAGGGCAACATCATGAAGTTCACCGAGGGGGCCTTCCGGGACTGGGGCTACCAGGTGGCCCGGGAGAAGTACCACGCCCAGCCTGTGGGAGAGGGCCCCTGGTGCTCCTTCCCCCATCCCCGCACGGGCAAGCCCATTGTGATCAAGGATGTCATCGCCGACGCCTTCCTGCAGCAGATCCAGACCCGTCCCGCCGAATACAGCGTGGTGGCCACCCTGAATCTGAACGGGGACTACATTTCCGACGCCCTGGCGGCGGAAGTGGGAGGCATCGGCATCGCCCCCGGCGCCAACATCAACGCCCGCACGGGAGCGGCCGTCTTCGAGGCCACCCACGGCACCGCCCCCAAGTACGCCAACCAGGACAAGGTGAACCCGGGCAGCCTCATCCTCTCCGCCGAACTCCTTCTTCGCCATCTGGGCTGGCGGGAGGCCGCCGATCTGGTGATCCGCGGGCTGGAGAAGGCCATCGCCGACAAGACCGTCACCTACGACTTCGCCCGGCAGATGGAGGGCGCCACCCTGGTCAGCTGCTCGGAATTCGGGCGCCGGGTCATCCAAGGCATGTAACCCCTCCTCACCTCCCCCTCTTCTTCCCCATGGACTTTCTCGGCATAGACTGCTCCACCCCCCAGGGAATCCAGGATGCCTTCCAGGCCCATGCCCGCATGCTGCGGGATGACATGGCCGCCCTGGACCGCTTCCGGCATCTTCCCGCCTGCGAGGAGTTGACGGCCCGGGAATTAAAGGGGAAGGGATACGACGAGGCCTTTGTGGACTCTTTGGACACCCTGACCTGTCTTCCCCCGCCGGGAGACAGCCTCTATCAGGGCGAGGACTCCCCCTTCTCCCTCCAATATGAGAACATGTTGGAGCGGATGGGGGAGAATCCGGAGGACTTGAAGAAGGAGCAGCAGGAATACTACGACAGCCTTTCCCCCGAGGAGAAGCTCCATGCCGACGCCTTGGAACTGGCCCATGTCCTGGTCAACACCTTCTTCATGCTCTCCCTGGATTGGTCCCAGGTGACCGTCATTGGCAATCTCCCCTTCTGCACTCCCCGGATTCAGCTGAAGTTTCTGGGACAGCTAAGCCTGGGGTGCGGCCATGCCAAAAGCGTCTTTGATCTGGTCAGCGCCCAGCACTTTGACCTGGCGCTGGAGGAGATGGAGACCATCCTGGCCCTTGCCCTGAAATTGAACCTCTTCCTGCGGTCCTGCATTCAGGAGAGTCCCCAATACGCCCAGGCTTTGAAAACGCGCGAGGACATCCTGAGCCAGATTTTGGGCACCCTGAAGAAGCTGCAAAGCGCCATCCTGCAGCTGCAGGCAGGAGGGCCCCGATAATTCCAGGAGAGCTGTCCCACCATGGCCCAACCCCAGGCAACGTTTCAGGAGGGCAGACTCCAATTGTCCGGCTGTTGGCGGCGGAGCGCCTTGCGCCCCACCCCTGAGGAGGCGCTCCAAGGGGTTCCCCTGGGGCAAGGCGCCACCCTGCCTCTCCAAGCCGATGGACTGGAGGAGTGGGACACCTCCCTCCTCATCTTCCTGGACACCCTCCAGAATTTGGCCCAACGCCGGGGCGTCACCCTGGATCTCTCCGCCCTCCCCGAGGGCCTGCAAACCCTCCGGAAACTCCAGGAGCAAGGGCGAAAGAACCCTCCCCAGGAGGCGAAGGCCACCTCCCCTCACTCTTTCCTGGCCCGCTGGGGCACCGCCACCCTGGACACCCTCCGGCTTTTCCTGGATTTGCTCCAGTTTGTGGGAGAACTCCTCATGGCCCTGGGAAGACTCCTCACAGGACGCGGCGCCATGCGCCGGGAGGATCTGCACCGCCAGCTCTGCGCCTGCGGCCCCAGCGCCTTGCCCATCATCGCCCTCATCAGCTTCCTCATGGGGCTGGTCCTGGCCTTCGTGGGCTCCATTCCCCTGAAGTGGTTCCAGGCGCAACCCTACGTGGCCAGCCTGGTGGGCATCGGAATGTTGCGCCTCATGTCCCCCGTGATGGTGGGCATCGTCATGGCGGGGCGCACCAGCGCGGCCTATGCGGCGGAGTTGGGCACCATGAAAGCCAACGAGGAGCTGGATGCCTTCCAGACCCAGGGGATCTCCCTGATGGACTTTCTGGTGATGCCCCGTTTCCTGGCCATGTCCCTCATGCTGCCCCTCCTCTGTCTCTTTGCGGACGTGGTCAGCATCCTGGGAGGAATGGTGGTGGCCATCCTGGATTTGGGGCTCACGGCCCACGCCTACTGGAACACCCTGGTCTCCACCACCCGAATCAACGACCTGGTGGTGGGAGTGGTCACCTGCGCCATCCTGGGGGTGTTGGATGCCCTGTGCGGCTGCTACCAGGGCATGAGGTGCGGCCGGAACGCCGCCGCCGTGGGCCGCGCCACCACCTCCGCCGTGGTCTACAGCATTGTCTGCATTGTCATCGCCACCTCCCTCATCACCGTCATCACCGTGGTGCTGAAGTATTGAGGCCCCCTCCCCTTCCCCATGTCCTCCTCCCCTCCCATTGATGTCCGCCATCTCACCATGGCCTACGGCAGCCGGGTCATCATGGAGGATCTCACCTTTCAGGTAGAGCGGGGGGAGGTGTTTCTCCTCATCGGCCCCTCGGGCTGCGGGAAGTCCACCCTCCTTCGCCATCTCATCGGCTTGCTCCCGCCGGCCTCGGGTTCCCTCCGCCTTCTGGGAGAAGATTTCTGGGAGATGGGGGAGGAGGAGCAAGGCTCCTTTCTGGCCAGAATCGGGGTTTTGTTTCAGAGCGGCGCCCTGTGGAGTTCCATGACCCTGGAGGAGAATCTCTCCCTTCCCCTCCAACTCCACACCGACCTCTCCCCCCAGGAGATTCATCAGATCTGCCAATGCAAGCTGGAACTGGTGGGGTTGGCAGGGTTCCAAGACTACTATCCCGCCCAGCTCTCCGGAGGAATGCAGAAACGAGCAGGCCTGGCCCGGGCCATGGTCCTGGATCCGGAAATCCTCTTCTTCGACGAACCCTCCGCAGGCCTGGATCCCGTCAGCGCCCGAAATCTGGACCGGCTCATCCGGCAACTCCGGGATTCTTTGGGCACCACCGTGGTCATGGTCACCCATGACCTGGATAGCATCTTCGCCGTGGGAACCCAGGCCATCTACCTGGATCCCCGCTCCCGCTCCATCCTGGGACGGGGCACCCCCCAGGAACTCCGGGACAATCCCCCCGCCCCGGAAATCCGCGACTTCCTGACCGGAGGCAATGCCGAAGGCCCCCTTTGCTCCTAATGCCATGAAGAAGAAGAAAAGCGCAGCCCAAGCCACTCTCCTGGGCGCCTTTGTCCTGGGCGCCCTCGCCTTGCTGGTGTTCTTCCTGATCTCCATCGGCAACTGGAACTGGGGAAAAGCCCCCCTGCACTACCGCATCTACTTCCCCTCCAATGTGAAGGGGCTGAACGTGGGCGCCCCCGTCATGTTCCGGGGAATCTCCGTGGGCGAGGTGGAGAAACTCAATCTGGCCCCCCTGGGCCCCGAAGGCATCCCCGACGGTCTGACGACCTCCCACTTTCATGACGTCCTGCCTGTGGAAGTCTCCGTGAAGCTCTTTCCCGAACGCCTGGGCTTTTCCGCCCCCACCGGCCCCCTCTCCCTCTTCCAAAGCCGAAAGCCCCAGAGCGAGCGAGCCCACGCCTTCCTCAGCGACTTGGTTCTGGAACAGCACCTGTGCGCCAAGCTGGAACCCCTCTCCCTTCTCACCGGACAAATCTACGTGGCCTTGAATCTGGCCAGCCCCTCCAGCGCCCCCTCCGAGGCAGTGACCCGAAATCTCTGGGAGCAAGGCATTCTTCCCTCGCGCCTCTCCACCCTGGACAATCTCAGCCACCGCATCAACGAGCAGGAACTGGGGGACTCCTTGGAATCCATTCAGAAGTTCCTGCAACAGGTGGCCCTCTTTGTGGAGCAGGGGAAGGCCCAGGAGGCCATGGAGAATTTCGCCGCCACCCTGCGCACCCTCTCCCAGACCACCGCCTTGCTTCAGGAGAGACTCCCCCAGACCCTGGATCTTCTGGCCGCCACGGGAGAGGAGGCCAAGGGGCTTCTCCAGCAGAGCGGGGAAGCCTTGGAGAGTCTCCAAGGGGAACTGGCCCTCACCTTGGGGCAGGCCCGCGACACCCTGGAGAACTGGGATGGGCTCCTTCAGGAGGGGCGTCCCCAGATCCTGGGAACGCTCGCCCAGCTGGAGGAGGCCTTGGCCCAGGCCAACCAGACGCTGGAACAAGTCCATCTCCTCCTGGCTCAGCTGCAACCCTCCCCCTTCCCCGGCGCACCTCCGGATCATCTCCTGGGAGACACCCTCCAGGAAACCCGGATGACCATGATCCAACTTCGCTCTCTTCTGGAAACCCTCAACCGAACGCCACAGGCTTTTTTGCTGGGTTCCCCGTAAGCCACCAACAACCCCTAGGAGAAGAAACAGATGAAAAACATTCTTTCCCTCTGTCTGCTTGCCCTTCTGCTCCCTTGGCTGACCCTTTCCTGCGTCACCAAGGCCCCCCAGCTCCGGGCCTACCTCCTGGATCCCCTTCCCCCGGATACCCCCTATTTTGACGTCTCTATCTCTAACCTATTGAATAGCAAGGAGATGCGATACACGACGGAAAACCGGGAAGTGAGAACCATCCCCCATGCCCGCTGGGCCCTTCCCATCAAGGAGGTCTGCGCCTCTGCCATCCCCCCATCCTACTCCCGTCCCGGCTTCACCCTCCATGTGATCGAGGTGCAAAACCTAGAGAGAAGCCATACCCTGGTCTATCGGGCGACTCTGTATCCTCGCCAGCGGGGAGAGAGGACCATTCACGGCAAAGACGGGGAACGGAGAATCGTCTACGATGGCCCTCAAGAGAAAATCGAGCTCATTCCCCTGGAAATCTCCATTCCCTACGAAGGAGATTTGGACGCCTTGGCTTTTCGGAAGGCGTTCTCCCAGTTTCTTCGCCAGGCTGGGCAGCGCATAACGCAGCTCCAGCAGGAGAATCCTCCCCCCCAGAACCCCGCAGAGGCCACCGCCCCTTGAGTTTCCCCCGGGAACGCCACTCCCCCTCCCCATGTCCACCCCCTCCCCTCTCCTCTTGGGAACCCTGGCGGTTCTCCTCCTGGGCACTCCCCTGGCCACCACCCTGCCCGCCGCCCAGGACCCCGCCCTCTTCCTCTTCCCGGAAGAAACTCCCCTCCCCCAAAGCCTGAACCGACGCGCCGGCATGGAGGCCCTCTCCCAACGCCTCTATAAAAATGCCATCCGGTATTTCACCCTGGCGCTCGCCGAGGAAAAACGCCCCGAGGAGCGGAAGGAAATCTCCCTGTTGCTGGCCCGCGCCCTCCTCCTGGACGGACAGCACGCCCAGGCTCTGAAGGTGGCCAACGACACCTTGGCGGAATGGGCAGGAAAGGATGGCGAGAAGGATCCCACCTGGATGGACTCTCTTCGCCTGGTGGCGGGACTGGCCAGCCTCCAGGGAGGAGACAACGCCACCGCCCTTAACTTCCTGCTTCCTCTCCGGGAGAGTCCTCTCATGGAGGCCTCCCCCGCCCAAAAGGCCCAAATCCTGGAAGCGCTGGGGCAGGCTTGGAACGGGGGAGGACTTTGGGAGGAGACCCGCCAGGCCCTCCTTCCCGCCCTGGCCCAGTTCGAGTTCGCCTCCCCCGAAAGAATCTCCCTGGCCTGGCGATTGCTGGAGGCCACCGTCCCCCTGGGCCTCTGGCAGGAAACCCGCACCCTCTTGGAGGAGCTGGCCAGTCAGCCCGCCACCCGGGAACGCCAAGCTCTCCTGAAACTGCTGCGCCTTCGGTGCGACGTCGGAGAGGGAAAAATCTCCGAGGCCAACCAATACTACCACGCCAGCCGTCTGGATTCCCTGCTCCCCACCGCCCCCGCCCCCCAGTGGTGGGAAGTGCTTTCCTCCCTGGCCCAGGCATGCCAGGCCAAGGAAATGCCTCAGGAGGCCGCCCAGCTCTTCGGGGACGCCGCCCAGGTGGCTCCCTCCCCCCTGCAGGCGCGCCAAGCCCGGGAACTCCAGGCGGAGGCCCTGGTGGCCTGCCAGCGCCTGGCCGAAGCCCGGGACATTCTGCTGGCGCTCCATGAGGCCCAGCCCCAGGATTCCGCCCTCTCCCTCCGTTTGGCCGAAGTGCGCATGAGCCTCCAGGAACGGCAAAGCGCCTCGGAACTCTTCCAAAAGGTCGCAGGAGACGCCGCCCTCTCCCCGGAAATGCGTTGCCAGGCCTGGCAGAAGAGCGCCCAATGTCTCTCCCTGGAGGGGCTTCTCCGGGAGGCTTCCCAGGCCTATCAGCAGGCCGCGGAGCTCGCCGTCACTCCCGAGAGCAAGGAGGAATCCCTTCTTCTTGCCGCCCGGGAAGAGGAGCGGGCATTGCGTCCCCAGGAAGCGGTGCGCCTGTATCTTCTGGTGGCGGACACCCTGGCGGGGGTTCTGCCCTCTGCCTCAGAGGCCCGCCTTGAGGCCGCCCGCCTTCTTCGGGAGGACGCCCCGGCCCAGGCCGTGGTTCAATTGCGGAAATTTTTGGCAGAGCGTCCCGACTCCCCCCGGCTATGGGAGGCCCGTCTTGCCCTCGCCACGGCCACGGAGGAGGATGCCCAGGCTTTGGAGGAGATGCTCCAGGTTGCCCGGGAGTGTCCCTCCTCCTCCCTGGCTATTCAGGCCTACTTTGAGGCCCACGCCCGCTCCCTGGCCCAGGGCAATGCAGGGTTGGAGCAGGCCATGGCCATCCTCCAGGAATTGCTGCGCCGTTTCCCGGAGATGGAAGGGGAGAAATTGCGTCTCGCCCGTCACCAATACCTTTTGCTGGGCCTCGCCCTGGAGAAGCCTGAGGCTCTAGCCTGGGGGCAGGATTTCCTGGCCACCTATCCCGACGCCCCGGAATCCCCCGAGGTGGCCATGAATCTGGCGGACTGGCTCTCCACCCAAAGACGCCACGCCCAGGCGGCCCAGCTCTACCAGACCCTCCAAACCTTCCCCCAGGCCCCTGCGGCTCTCCGGGAAATGGCCGCCTACGAAGAGGCCTTCTGCTACGCCCAACTCCCCGATGGCACCCCCAAGGCCCTGGAACTCCTCCGCAATCTCGCCGCCACCGTCCGGCAAAATCCAGAAGTGGCCGCCCGGGCCGCCTTCCTCCAAGGGGATCTTCTGACTTGGGCGGACACTCCCCAGGAGGCCCTGATCCAATACGGAATCGCCCGGGAAAAGGCCGGGGACACCCTTCTCGCCCTGGCGGCCACCGGAAGAATCGCCGAACTCCTCTATGCCCTGGGCAACGTGGAGGAAGCCGCCCGGGAAGCCGATGCCATTCTGCGCAAGGAAGGCAAAGGGGATCGCCTTCTTTTGGCCAGAGCAAAGCTGATCCGGGCCAGGTGCTACCGCCGACAGGGCAATCTTTCCATGGCCAAGATGTACTACCACGACATCCGCCTGGAGTACGAATCCACCCGGGGAGCCAGCTCGGGAATGGCCGCCACCCCCGCCGTCTACGTGGCTGCCGTCAACGAAGTTCTGGAAATCCTGGAGGAACAGGGAGAAACCACCGCCGCCAAAACCGTCCGCCAAAACTACGGACGAAACCCCGCGCTCCCTGCGCTCCCCGCCTCGCCTCCGCCGAAAAAGTCCCCCTGACCTACGCCACCCTTCCCCCCCAACGCCTCTGCTCCCCCATGAAGCCCCTTCTCCTTCTCCTCGCCCTCCTCTGCCCCCTCTGGTGCTCCGCTGCGGAAATCAGCGAATCCGTCCTGGCGCGGGTGGGGGATGTGATCCTTACCTCCTATGAGGTGCGCCTCGCCTCCGCCGCCGAAGAAGCCCAACTTTCCCCGGGACTCTCCGAACGGGAACGCATGGAGGCCGTGGCCCGGATCCGACAGGAAACCCTGGATGCCATGATTCTTCAGGAACTGGTCTGGCTAGACTTCCAGGCTCTCAAGGGCAAGATCCCTGCGGAACTGGTGCAGGAGCGCATGGACAATCTGATTTTGACCCAGGCCAACGCCAACGAGGAACGGTTCCGGGACATGCTCCACGACATGAACATGACCTACAAGGAGTTCCAGGAGAAGTTGACCAAGCAGCTGGCCGTGGAAATGCTCCTCTACGATCGCACCCGGCGCAATCTCTTCATTCCCGATGTCCAAATCCAGGAATATTTCCAGGAGCATCGTCAGGAGTTTGTCTCCGCCCCTCAGTACCGGGTGCAGGCCATCCAGCTTTCCGCCCAAAATGGCTGGGAAGAGACATATGAGGAAATTCAGCGGCGTTTGCAGGAAGGCGAGGATTTTGGCGCCCTCGCCCTCCAGTTCTCCCAGGGCCCCAACGCCCAGCAGGGAGGAGACCTGGGCTGGCTGGAGACCATGGCCCCGGCCCTTCAGAAGGTGGTGGATACCCTGACCCCGGGAGAGGTGGCAAAATCCCCTCTCTCTCTGGGAAACGCCTGCTACCTCATCAAACTGGTCGATCGCAAGGGAGGCGACACCCCCACCCTCACGCCGGAACTCCAAGAGAAAATCCGCAAACGACTGGAGGACCAAGCCGCAGACCAACGGCTGGAGGAATACAAAAACACTCTGTTCACCAAATACCCCGTCCGAAGATATTAGCCCCCCCGCCAAAGCTCCCCTCTCCCTCCCTCCACGCATTTGAAAAACCTGGGAAAACGGCTACATTACGCCCCTGTCATTTTCTTCTTTCATTTCTCTACATCATCACCTTTCATCACACATTGAGGACACACCAGAATGGGTTCCGTTAAGAAGCAGCGCCGCCGGAAGATTGCCAAGCACAAGAGGGACAAGATCCGCAAGGCGCTTCGTCACAAGAACAAGTAGTCAAAAGCGGAAAGGGCGGGCGATTCTCCTCCGGACATCCGGGAGGTCTTCTCCCCCCTCTTCCTTGGCGCAAGCCAGAACCTTCTGGCCCCCGCGCCCCCTACGTCAACGTCGCTGGATATTCCTCCCAGCGACGTTTTCTTTTTTGACGCCTTCCCTAGAGTTTCCCACGATAAGCTAGAAAGTTAGAGGGGCTAGAGGGGCTAGAGGGGCTAGAAATCCCCCCCTCTCTGTGGTCGACCTGTGCCGCAGGCGCCAAGGGTTGCGCTGCC
Source organism: Lentisphaeria bacterium (assembly GCA_016303095.1). Classification (GTDB taxonomy): domain Bacteria; phylum Verrucomicrobiota; class Lentisphaeria; order Oligosphaerales; family Oligosphaeraceae; genus UBA1724. Next base: position 17,448 of record JAEDMH010000039.1, read on the forward strand.
CTTCACCCCCGTCGCAAAGGCCTGGCCTGCCACCCCTACGGGGTTCGGTTTGATTTTGGCTTTGCCGGGGGTTCCGGTCGGCCCCTTGGGCCTCCCTTCACCCCCGTCTAGCGATCCTCCCACCCCTGCCGGGGTTCAGGAGGATTGCCCCCCCCCCCTTCCGGGGGGAGGATTTAAGATCGAGAGATCCTCTCACCCCCGTCGCCAAGGCCTGGCCTGCCACCCCTACGGGGTTCGGATTCTGATTTTGTCCTTGCCGGGGGGTTCGGTCGGCCCTTTGGGCCTCCCTTCACCCCGTCTAGCCCATGTTTCTCACCCCCCGTGAAAATGAAAAAAATTTTCCTACGTGAGAG